>NZ_JAUBPW010000121.1:0-4750 GCF_036700965.1 Microcoleus sp. Pol8_D6
TTGCACTTTACCCTCGCTCTCGCGAGCGCATAACCCAGGCTACGTCAAGTGCCATCGATATATTCAGCAAGCCCTAAATAGTTGGGAGAATCAATACGAACTAACATTAGCGCTGCATACCGAAGCAGCAGAAGCGGCATATCTAAGTGGTGACTTTGACCGGATGGAGACATTAGCATCAGTCGTGGAAAGCTGCGGCAAAACGCTACTGGAAAAAGTGAAGGTATATGAAGTAAAGATAGAAGCTTGTATGGCGCAATATAAGCTACAGGAAGCGCTGAATACAGGGTTGCCAGTCTTAAAGCAGTTGGGGGTAGAGTTTCCCTCCGAGCCAAATTTATCTGATATTGGACACGCACTAGGAGAAACCGCGTCAATTTTGAGCGGAAAGGGAACTGAGGACTTAATCGATCTCCCTCTGATGACAGATCCTCAACAAATAGCAACTATAACGATTCTGTCAAGCCTATTTACTCCTGCCTACATAGCGCTACCGCCACTCGCGCCTTTGGTAGTTTGCAAACAGGTCAATTTATCTGTCCAATATGGCAATGCTTCTTTATCTCCCTATGCTTTTGCCATATATAGTTATCTTCTCTGTGGGATGGGAGATATTGAGCGGGGCTATGAGTTCGGTCAAATGGCTTTACGTCTATTGTCAAAGTTGGATGCCAAAGAAATCCAAGCCAAGACATCCGCCATGGTGCATTCTAGTATTCAACCTTGGAAAGAACACTTCAGAAATAGTTTAAAACCTTTGCTGTCCGATTATACTTGTGGGCTGGAAACCGGAGAGTTAGAATTTGCTGGTTATGCTATGTTTCAATACAGTTATTATTCGTATTTTATTGGCAAGCAACTAACGCAACTCGAACTAGAGATAGCAAGCTACGCAGATGCCGTTAGTAAAATTCACCAGGAAGCAGCACTTTCTTATCAGAAAATTTGTTGGCAAGCCGTTTTGAACTTGATAGGGAGAGCGCAAGACCCATGCCATTTAAAGGGAGAAGCCTACGACGAAGAGACAATGTTGCAACTGTATCAGCGAACCAATAACTACCTGGGTATTCATTACTTATACTTGCACAAACTTGTGCTTTGTTATCTGTTTGAGAATTACCCGGAAGCATTTAAAAATATCGCTGAAATAGAAACTTATTTGAGCGCAGCTTCAGGGCAGATAACAGTTGTCCTCTTCTATTTCTACGATTCTCTAGTGAGCTTGGCGGTGTATTCTGATACTCCACAGTCAGAGCAACAGGAACTTCTTGACAGAGTAAAAGCTAATCAAGAAAAAATGCAAAAATGGGCGGATCATGCCCCCATGAATCACCTGCATAAATTCTATCTAGTGGAGGCAGAACGGCATCGGGTTTTAAACCAAAAAATAGAAGCGATCGAGACGTATGACAAGGCTATTGCCCTCGCCAAAGAGAACGAATACATCAACGAGGAAGCTCTAGCTCACGAACTCGCTGCTAAATTCTATTTAGAGTGGGGTAAAGAAAAACTGGCCAAACCCTATTTAATTGATGCTTACTATGCTTACGCTCGTTGGGGAGCAAAAGCAAAGATTGACCATCTAGAACAGCGCTATCCTCAATTGCTTGCTGTGATCCTGCAACAGGAGCGAACTCGCCATAATTCGAGCGAAACAATTCACACATCCACCCATAGTGAATCATCTTTATCTAACACGAATAGAACAATTATTGGTAGCACCAGCAGTTGGGACATAGTAGATTTGCCGACAGTTATCAAAGCTTCTCAAGCTCTATCTAGTGAAATTAAACTCGATCAATTGCTCACTACCCTCATGCAAGTGGTTGTGAAGAATGCCGGAGCACAAAGCGGAGCATTAATTTTGAATGAAGAGGGAAACTGGAGGATAAACGTCAACTGCACCAACCGTCAAGACTGCCTTCTGCAATCAATGCCGGTTGAGGAGAGCGAAGTAATTCCTCTGAGCTTGATCAACTACGTCAAACGTACAAAACAAACCCTGATTTTTGATGATGCTACCAATCAACCAAGATTTGCATCTGACCCCTACATAATCCAACACCAACCTCAGAGCCTGCTGTGCACTCCGATCAGCGAGCGAGGGAAAATGATGGGGATTTTGTATTTGGAAAATAATTTAGCAACAGGGGCATTCACGGGCGATCGCGTCGCCATCCTCAACATCCTGTGCTCGCAAGCAGCAATTTCCTTACAAAACGCCCGACTGTATCAACAATCCCAGGAATATGCCCAAAAACTAGAGCTTTATCTCAGCGATCTCAAACAGATGCAGTTGCAATTGGTACAGGGTGAGAAAATGTCGGCTCTGGGAAATTTAGTCGCAGGTGTAGCCCACGAAATTAACAATCCCGTAGGCTTTATCGCCGGCAACTTGCAACCTGCTCAAGAATACGTGGGGGATTTATTCAATTTGATTGATTTGTATCAAGAAAAATTTCCCAATCCGGGAGTGGAAATTGAAGCAGAAATTGAGGATATGGACTTAGAGTATTTGCGAGAAGATTTGCCCAAATTGATTGGCTCAATGCAGGAAGGAGTCGAGCGCATCCGCAATATAAGTACGAGTCTGAGAACATTTTCTAGAGCAGATAGCGATCGACCAGTTGCTTTCAATATTCACGATGGACTTGAAAGCACTCTGCTAATTCTCAAGCACCGTTTAAAAGCCAGCGAGTTCCGCCCTGCCATTGAAGTTGTGAGAGAGTATGGTAACTTACCCCTAGTGAAATGCTTTCCCGGACAGTTAAACCAGGTATTTATGAATGTGCTGGCTAATGCCATTGACGCTCTGGAGGAGTCCAATAAGGGGCGGAGTTTTAGTGAAATTAAAGCTCTACCTAATCAAATTACGGTTCAAACTGCTCTGAGCGAATCCAACAATCAGGTTTTGATACGCATTAAGGATAATGGAGTGGGGATGTCGCCCGAAGTCAAGGAAAACATCTTTAACCACTTATTCACCACCAAGTCTGTAGGTCAAGGAACGGGATTAGGATTGTCGATCGCCCATCAAATTGTTGTGGAAAAACATGGAGGTACATTAGTGGTGAATTCTTCTTTGGACCAGGGTTCAGAGTTTGTGATTTCTATTCCGGCGTGAGCATTTCGTAGTAGGTCTTTAGCGAAATTAGTGCTGCCTCGCAATTACAAACCACGTTATTAGAAGAAACAGGAAACTGGGCACGGGGAACGAGCAACAGGCTAGGGGTTTTCGTGCTAGGAGCTAGCGACTCGGGACTAGGGAAACAAAGAATCTAGACTAATTCCCCCATCCTCCGCCCGCACCTTATTCGTGATTGAGACAGCGGTTTGCAACCGCCTGCTTTACCAACTCTCTTCCCTTTTTTGTGCCCGGTTTTGAGTTAAGAATTCCCTTGAGATTTTCAGCCTCTACCTTACCGAAATGAAAGCAGCTATCATGCTAATCAGATTGTGGAGTTAAATTTCATAATATAATCAGGTGCGCGCACCCTACCTAGGTTAATAAGGTGCGCGCTTGACGCTGAGATGTACGAAGAGGGTGGGATTTGAACCCACGTTAGAGTTGCCTTTAAAATAGATTTCGAGACAATTTTAGAAATACTTTTGTCTTGACCGATCGCCCGCTTGATGGGGTGGAGTTAAAGCAAAAAGTGGTATATATGAGTGGTTTATATACCACTCATATATACCACTGCCTATAAAACTGCACATTGGGCTAAAGAAGCGGATAGCATCAAAGCCTTGTGGAGTAAGCAATGTACGGAGAGGGTGGGATTTGAACCCACGTTAGAGTTACCCCTAAAGTAGATTTCGAGTCTACCGCATTCAACCGCTCTGCCACCTCTCCAATTGATTTGAGATGTGAGCTAAAAGTATTTTACCGCACAGTGTGCCAGATTGTAAATCTTTATAAAAAAGAAGTTTGATTTTCTTCAGATTCCAGAGTGGTCTTAAATCCCCCTGCTGGAGTCCACTGGAGGGCTCCGTCGCGGCCTGTCCAGAATATCTGGGCTTTGCTTTGGCGCAGTTGGGCTGCGGTTTCTGGGTCGATTTCGTTAGCAGAGGCGATCGCCACTTGTGGCCCAACTGCGCTTAATAACTCAGCCGTCAGGGCTTTTCCTGACCACCACAGCACTTGAGCCGGCTTCAAGGTTCCCGTTGCTGCCAATTTTTTTTGCACTTCCGGTGTCATTTCACCGACAAGCAACCAAGTTCGATTTCCCACCAGGAATTCTACTACCGGAATCTCCGCATTCACGAACTGCAACCGCGTCGAACCCAGATCAACTGTACTGTTAGTTTCTAAAGGAAAGTAAACGCCTTGGCGAGATTGCACAGCCGTCATAAATTCCTGATTGTTGCCACGGTGAATTTGTTTCGGAGCGTTGTTATCATAAAATGTTTTAATTGGCAAGCGTTCTAGTAATTTTCCCCAACCACCGCTCAAACCTAAATGACCGTGAGAGGCGATCGCAAAATTCACAGAATTAACTCCTTGCTGCTGCAAAAAAGGCAACACTGTAAACCTTACGGTATTTTCATCACCGCTATTAATTAGCGCCACTTTTCCCCTATCTTGAATTACTAACACTGGTTCGCCAGATGTCGCCAGCAAAGTAACTTGAAATAAAGAGGATTGAACGTGCCAAGCTGGCAAAACTATGATACTTATTCCCGCCACCAGCGCCAGCGGCAAAATCCAAGCAGATGAAAAACTCGGCAGCGACACAACTCTACTTTCTTC
>NZ_JAUBPW010000121.1:4850-9917 GCF_036700965.1 Microcoleus sp. Pol8_D6
CTTCTTCCTTCTTCCTTCTTCCTTCTTCCTTCTTCCTTCTTCCTTCTTCCTTCTTCCTTCTTCCTTCTTCCTTCTTCCTTCTTCTTTCTTCCCCCAATCCAAACCCAGCAAATTAAACTGTAAAGCGCGATTAGCTGAAACACCGATACTTGACCGACAGCTACCGAATTACCGGGTAATTGCGAGAAATATTGGGAGATCGCAATTAACCCCTTTGCCGGATAGTCCAGCAGTTGTGCTAAAACACTGCCAGCCGGCGGAAAAATCAATCCAGCTAAAGCGCTAACCATCCCCCCAATACTCAAAATCCACAGTAAAGGAGCAGCAATAATATTAACTAAAATGCTGTAAGGTGATACCACGCTAAAAACGTAAAGTAGCAGTGGCAGCACCCAAACTGAAGCGGCGATCGGAACCACAAGAATCGAAGCGATCGCGGGTGGCATCCAGTCCAACTTTGCCATCAGTGGTGGCGTTGTCACGATTAACCCCAAAGTCGCCAAAAAACTCAGTTGAAAACCTAAATCCCAAATCCACAAAGGGTTAACCAGCAATAAAATAGTAGCAGCAATTAACAGCAATCCCAGCGGCTTAACTTGGCGGCTCAGCACCAAAGCAAATAGTGTTCCAAATCCCATCAAAGCGGCGCGGCATACTGATGGTTCAAAGCCAGTTAGCCCCACAAGCAAAAATAAAGCACCGACGCCAAAGCAAAATTGTAATTGTTTGGAAAAACGCCTGGTTAAAGCTAGAACTAAAGCCAAAACCATCGAAACTTGAGTGCCGGAAGCTGCGATCGCGTGGGCTAATCCAGCCTGCACAAAATAGTCGCGGATGTTGTAAGGTAAATCTACTGCTTGTTTGCCGAGGGCGATCGCACTGATTAAGGGCCCTTCGGGAACATTTAACTGCGATAGTTGCGATCGCACAATCCGCTGCCGCATCGCTTGAATTTTCGATGGCTGCATCCCGCTGGGATCCAAGAAAGCAGCCGTTTGGCTGTTAACTCGATTTACATCGGCGATCGCATTTTCTCTCCTCCAGTCGATTTGACGGCCTTTGAGCCCTACAAAAGCCCCTTCTCTGGCTAAATATGCTTGAAAATTAAAAGCCCCTGGATTCGACGGTGGCTGCGGTTTGTACAAGGAACCCACAACTGCGATCGTATTGTCGGCGTACAAACCCGTTGCTTGCAGCAGTGGCAGTGTAACGTAGAGCTTGCCGGATACTGGGCGGTTGACAACTGCTCCTCCCTCGCCGCCGTTGATTTCGCTAACTAAATCTGTTTCTAGCCAAAATTGCGATCTTCCCGATCGAGTCAATCGAGGCGTACTGGCAACTCTACCGCGAACTGTCACTGCCACTTCTTGAGTGTTCCCGCCAGCCGGAATCAGTTTGCTGATGTCATCTATTGCCGGTTGGGGCGATCGAACTGCAAAATAAACACTAGCTAGAAATGCCAGCAAACCCGCAACTGCCCACACCCATTTCGCTCTCGGCAGCATCTCCAACAAACTCAATTCTTCCCTCGCATCTAAGGGTTCTTCAAGAGCATTTTCTTTTTGTCGGCTGCGTCTTTTCTTAGTAATTTTGACAGAAGTTTTAGTAAAATTTCGCAACAATTTCGGCAGGGCGATCGCCACCGCTATTCCCAAAGCAAGTATCGCGTATCTACCCCAAGGAACCGCTGTAGAAATCAATCCCAAAATGTATGCAAGACAGAAGATGACACCCGTTGCTTGATTCATTAATTAATTAATTAGCAATTTAGAGGGGGAATATTTCAGGGAAAACTATGCGGAACTTAGGCACTCCTTACCAAAGAAACCGGGTTTTTCAACCGGGATAAATGGCTAAAAGCCGTGTATTTCCATAAAAAACCTCGTTTTTGGCTACCGATGCGTAAGTTATGGCAAAATTTCTTTCTTTACATTCTTTCCCTTCCCGTTCCCCTTCCTCTTCCTCTTCTAAATAGACAGCCCCAATTTTAAACCGAAAGCCGCGTGCAGCACCATAAGTGCAAGGGCCGTCGTGCCTAAATAAGCGTGAACCGCGCGCAGTGCCAGCTTATTGCCTCCAAAACCAGTCAGCGAAATCAAGCTGCCAACAGCCAGCAAAACCAGCACTGCCGAACCCGTCCAAAAATGCGGACTTTCCATGACTGGCTGGTGCTGCATCACCAGCGACAGCAAGCCGCCTGTATAGCCCAAAGCTAGAAACAGAAACATCCACGGTGCAAGCTTGCGGTGATCCGAGCGACTTTTGAGTGCGACATCTTTATCGGCGGCCAAACGTCCCTGCCATCCCGTATACCCGACAAAACTGCCCATCGCCACCACCACTATTCCCATCATTACAGGGTGTCCCCAATGGGTAATTGGTTCGGGAATTCCCAGACTGCGAAATTGACTGGCGATGGGTTCTAGTAGTTCGCTTAAATTTACCATTTGATGCTGACTCCAAACTGGGCGATAAATATTTTAGGACTAATCATTAAAGTATTATAAAATTAGTTTAGCAAGTGCGAGCGTACACTTCCAAGAGCCGTTTAACCTAAAAGCCAAACATTGGCTAGAAGCCTAGATATACGCAAAACTTAGCCGGCCCAAGCCGGCTGTGAGATGTTTTACAGCAGTGATGCTGCTTCAAGTTAATTATTAGCCTGATAGGCTAAATCTAAGAGCAAAAATAAACGCCATTCGCCCGCACATCACACCCCGTGGGCTGCCTTTTGCCCAATCTTCACAGCCTCATCCTCACTCTGGATGTTAAATTTTACCTGCCTGCTTAAAGTTAATTTCAATTCCTTGACTTTTGAATGCCAAAGTGAGAAATTAACATCGCAGCCGACGAGCCGTCGCACTTCTCAATTTTGCTAATCGCTCTCAAGGGAGAATCAACTGCTGAAAAAAACTAGAGGTTCCAAGTTTGAGACTTCTGGCATAAAGTATGCCGTCTGCCCAGGCTCACTTCGATCGACTGAGCGCTAAACCGTCTGAAGGTACCCTGATAGCACCCTTGTCTGTTGAGCAGCCATCGCTGTGCACCTAAATGAACCCTCTCAACTAACTCGCTGGGGATTCGGTTTTAGCAGACAAGCAGCCACTTTCGTTGTCGCCTTCCTCGGAACCGTGCCATCGCTACACTCACTGGGCCGTCGCTAAAGTAGCTTCCGAAGGTTGGATTTGATACTTTACGAGATTTGCCAGTTCTTGTAACTGATTAATCGCTTCTGCACCTTCTAGTTTCATGAGTTCGCGGTCGTCCCGCATCTCAGTCCAAGTGATACCGTAATCTGACACTAAAAATCGAATCAGATGGTTGTCCGTCAAACTGACCATAAATGAGGCACTGTTCATCTGACCCCCGCAAGTGTAGCAGGATGCCAGATAACCCCGATGCTCTAGCACGATCGCTAAAGCTTGGAGGTTCATTACCAAATCTTGAACGAATTTACGGTGTTGTTCTGCAAGTCTCAGAAACACAGTTCTCCTCCTATCACCACACCGTGTATTTTACATCCCATTTAATAATTTCTTAATAAGTGGGTCTTTAGGTGCTGGTTCAGTATACGTTTAGTATGCTCAAAAAAAATCGGATTAGCGACCTCTTCAGCCTACCTATACTAGATTAACCGAGTTGTGTTCGAAACGAAGTATCAGCAGCGACATTCAGCCAAAACAGGCTCTCGCGGGGGACTCCAGCCGGAAAATTTGCCTGCTGTCAGAGCTGATTCAGCCGTCAGAGACCCCAAAGATACAAATAACTAATGATAGTAATGAAATTAGTTAAGTATAAGAGTTCAATCGCCCTGGGGATACTCCTCCCAAAGCGTCGTCGTCTGCCGCAAGCTCCGAAAATCGCCATTCCCCAAAATCAAGTGATCCAGTAGCGGAATCGACAAAAACTGCGCTCCCGCCAGCAACTGTCGCGTCAAAGCAATATCCTCCGGGCTTGGTTCCAAAATCCCGGAGGGGTGATTGTGCGAGATAATCGCCCGCGTCGCCCCCTGGCGGATTACCTCGCGAAAAATATCCCGTGGGTGAGCCAAAGTTTCCGTTGCTGTGCCGATCGTAATTACCTGAGTACCCAGCAGCCGATTTTTCACATCTAGCAACACCACAGCAAAACGTTCCTGAGACTGCCACATCAAATCCTGACTCAGGGCATCCGCCGCCGCTTGCGGAGAGTCAACCACAGCCATTTCCGGCGGCCGCGACTGAAACACCCGCTTCCCTAACTCCACCGCAGCCAAAATCGAAGTTGCCTTGGCAGGGCCAATCCCGTGAATCTGCGTCAACTCCTGCACGCTAATGGTGCGTAGCACAGCCAGAGCATCACGTTGGTGCAAACTCAACTGATTTAAAATATACTGTCCGAGCCCGACGGCGGAAAGTTTGCCGGGTCCCTGACCAGTACCCAGGAGAATCGCAATCAATTCCGCAGTCGCCAAACTTTTCGGGCCACCGGCCATCAACCGTTCCCGTGGCCGTTCACTCGTTGGCAAATCTACAATTCTCAAGCTGTAAGTCATAGCTGCACCCGCACCGCAAGCTCAACAATTAGACAATTTTAGCCGATCAATTTGCGTTCTTCAATTCGTACAATCACCCAAAAAAGCCTTGATCATTAACCGAGGCTGTTGGCAGATAAAATCTAAGGCAACGTTTCACAAGCGATCGAGTCTCGATCTCGATCGAGCTTAAACGGATCGCCCGGATATGCCTCTAAAACTCGCTGCGCTTCGGCTTGAGTCGCTTGCGTCAGAACAGTTGCAATCCGAGTTAACGCAACTCGGAAAATCGACACTTTTAACCTTTGGTTTAGAAGACTCGTAAATAACTTTCTTGGTATATTCCTTTGGCTGCTGTGCATCAAGAGCAATCTTTGCGGTTCGCTCAACAGATTTGACTGAAGATGGCAATTTGCGATCGGACTCTGGTTTGGCAAGTGCAGGTGTGGCAGTAGAAATGGCAGGTTTCGGTTTTGGTGCTGGGGGGGTGACAACCCACCCAAAACCCATAGCTAGTAAGGATTGAGCCAACTTGTGGTAAAAAAAGATAGGCA
>NZ_JAUBPW010000006.1:0-155696 GCF_036700965.1 Microcoleus sp. Pol8_D6
AATTAATCCCTGGTATGGCTCTCCTTATGATTACAGTATAGAAATATTAGAAATATTTCCAGCTCCCCCTTGTCCAGATGGGTACATTCCTGTCCCTCTTCCTTCTCCTGCACCTTCCCCTGCACCTTTTCCAAACCCACCACCAAGGAAGAGAGATATGGATGAATGTTGTAGAGCAAGCGTTGCGTTGTTAAGAAGAATTCACAAACATCTAGGAGTTAGCCCCGTACCGGGAATGGAGCCCCTAGAACAAATTGCAGGTGTAAAAACCAAAGGCGAAAATTTTCAAGGCGGTAAAATGGCTTTTCCTTTTGAGGTGCCCAAAGTTTGGCTAGACCCTAGGGTAAAACCCAATGAAAAATTAACAGTAAGAAATTTAAGCGAACTGTTACTTGTTATGGGCGCGCAATCCGAGCGATTAGAAAGCGTTTTCGGCACTAAAGAATTTTTAAAAGACAGCCAACGGCAACTGAGGCAAAGCGAAACTGGTACTTTAAGATGGCTTACCCAACGAGTTACCGGACTTGCTGGCAATGATTTTACCTATCCAGATCCAAATGATTTCTGGTTCAATACTGATGATGGAATTGTTAACGAAAAAAAGGTTGAAGTAAAGTCTTTTGCTGACGGGTTGCGGTATTTAATTGAATCGCAAAACCGACTAGAAAGAATTTTGCCAGTAGCAGAAATCAAAAACTCCACTATTCCCGCTCGCTGGGTTTATCCAGGTAAAAAAGGGCAGTTACGGGTAGGAAATCTAATTCACTTGATCGAGTATATGTTTAGGGCTGATGACCGCGCTCGCGGTTTTTGGCCTCAAAAGATAACAATTAAGGCAGCTAACCCAGCGATAAAAGATGACAAGCCAATAGAAACCGATGTACACTCCCAAGCCGATATGTTGCGAATCATACTTCAACAGCTTCTAGATGTTGAAGGCGACGGCGATATGGGTTCTAATTACGACTTGCGCCGGACATATTTGGATATTATGGCATTTCAAATGCTAGCCAAAAACACCAAATATGTTCAAGCTATAACCGAATATTTGGGGTTTGACATAACAGAGGAAGTTAGCAAAATCCCTATACCGTTCGATCCGTTTGCGGGACAAGACCGCTCAGTGATTGAGCAATGGTGGGTCAAGTACGGTTTTGGGGAAGCAAAAACAAACTTTCCTACTAAAAACACAGAATCGGAAATCGAGCAGTTATCGGCAGGTCTTTTGCAAAATTCTGAGTTAGAGGTTAATACTATCAAATTTGGCTCAGTAGATGCCAAGAAAGACCCCAAAACTTTAAAAGAAGCGCTAATCGAAATTCTAAAACACAGCTCGGCTAGCGCGGCAGCCGTAACTGAAGTGGCAACCGAGAGCGCACTCGATCGGGTAGTAGATGCAGCGGGCATCGCGCAAAAATTAGCTTCTTTTTTGATGAGACGAGACATCAGAGAAAGTCTAGGAATCGGCGATTTGGACAATTGGATATCTAGCGCTGAAAAGGGTTACACCGACAACCTAGAGAGCGAATCTCTGAGATTCCCAGAATCTAGCACGCTGGAACCCTACGGGCGGCCAGCAACACAAAACCCCACTATTCGAGAAATCGACACTAAAGACCCAAAGGCAGACTAACTATGCAAATACTAGACGGTCAAACAACTTCGGATTATTTTAACGGGACTGCTGAGAAGTCCTGGATAGACAAATTAGGCGATTTATTCAACTCTGCAACCGCATTCATCGGGGATGTTATCGGCAATATCCAAATCGGAGACGTAAAACTCGGTGACTGGTACGCAGCCGATCCGGTGGGAGCTGCTGCGGGTGTAACTCTGGGCGGCGTTATTGTTTACTTGGGCGGGCAGATTGTTGTCGGCGGGTATCAATCATTGAGCTCACTTGTTGCAGCTTGCCGATCGCTGGGAGTGTTGGGAAGTTTGCGAGCAGCAGCAATGGCAGCAGGTCATGGAGTGTTAGCTGCGGGGCGAGCGATCGGGGGGCGGGCGCTTTACCTGCTAGGTCATCCTGGCGCCTTGGTATCCAGCCTGCTCACGGGGGTAACAGTCGGCGCTGTCATGCGCTGGTGCGCGGGCAAGGCGATGCAACTCATCAACTTCAACTGGAATCAAACCGACGAAGCCTTGGAAAAAAGAATAGCATCGGCACAGGCTCAACTGTGGAGCGTTGCGGGCGGGACTCTAGGATTGCTACTAGGCGCAGCTTCTTGCGGTATCGCTCCAGGCGCTAGCATCGTTCGGGTAAATCCATCAAAATTAGCCGCTATTAAAGAAGTCAACCAAGAGCTTTATGAAGAAGCTATCCCGCAAGTTAGGAATTTAATCAACGCAACAATTCGAGTAGGTACGACGGCTGCATTTGTGCAAATCTTTAAAAATGCAAGAAAGTTTTTGAAGAGTTTATCACCAGCCATTAAAAGGGTTCCTTTGATAGGAGAAAGTGTGGCAAGCTGGCTTGAAAAATGGGGCGCGCCTGATGCCAAACCTTGGAGCATTAACAGCGGCGTAAAGGCTGTAATTCAAACGATTTCAGACAAGAACATACAAGGATTTTTCGAGGAATTGTGGGAGGAATTTTTAGAAAGCTGCCAAGAGGGAGTTTTTGTTCTGTCAACTGCTTTTGGATAAAAATCATGACATGGGAAGATAGGTTGAGAGAAACGATCGCCCCTACCGCTAACAAGTGGCCGTATAGAGTAATCCAGGTCAAGCCCAACAAGAAAAAAGACCAAGAAATTTACACGCTGTCGGGGCGGGAAGAGGACATTGCCGCCAATGGAGCGCTGTTTTTGGCGCTTTACGATTTGTTGGAGCGTGAGAAAATTGATTTCGAGGAGTGGTGGGAACAGTGGGAAAATGGCTTTCCGTTTCTATCAGAAAGGATAGAATCTAATTATCAATTATCTGGTCTTTCGCCGTGGCGACAAACAGAATCTCGCCCGCGCTATCGAGAATGGCTGCCCCGATCGGGCAGAGAAAAACTTAAATTTAAAACAATAGAATACTGGCGCGACCGCAACAATGAGTCAGATTCTGTAATATTCAGCGGAACTGATTTGCAAATTATCAATCAAATTATCCAGTTTGAATGGCAAAGCAGCGGCAGCGGCGGCATATCTATTCCCGGCAAAAATAGCAAGCCATTGTTAAAAGGGTGGCCGGCGATCGTTCTGACATTTTACGAACCTAACGACAACAGAAGACGAAAACCTACGGGAGAGCCTCGGAGTCGAGTCGAGGGCGAAAAAACGATTCGCTGCTGCGGCTACTCGGATGATTTAGAAATTGTGCAGCGTGGCTTAGCTGAACTTATCAGTAATAGTGATGTTCGGCGGTGGGCAACCAAAATTAGAGATGAATTCGCTTTGCCGGAGTTGTACCGATGGCAAAAGGGGCGCGAGTGTCTTTCTTACTCCGGCCAAATCGCGAGGCTTCAAGGCTTGGAGGGATACGCCCTAGTACGGACTCCCCGGCAAGGAAAAGAAATCTTCGAGAAATTGCTGAGAATTTTTAACTTTACCCCTGACCCCGCTGGTTTCAAATATTCGGTGAACGAAACACCGGAACTTGCTTATCCGCAAAATCCCCAAAACTTCCAACTTTTAGGGAAAGAATGGGAAGCCGAAACTAACAGACCCAACGCAACAGTAGTGTTTGATAACGCTACTTTGTACCTGCCAAAAGTGCGATCGCCGATTCCGCTCGTTAAGGGCAATAAAGTCATCTACGACGCTTAACAATTCTTAATACTACGCTTGCTAACTTTTTGGAAACCTATTAGGTTTCCGTGCTAAAAACGCTTAAAAATGCCTCTGGGCAAGAGTTTCAAGATTTGCTAGCCTAAAAAAAAAGGGGAAAGCGAAAATGGCACGACACGGTAAACGATTTACTAAAAAAACTTTGACGGCGACTGAGGTAGACATCTACGCAAGTTACCTCAAGGGAGAAAGAATTCACTCTCAACCCCGGAAAGCGCCGGCCGTATACAAAGAGCGACGGGCCGTAGGGGTTGTGCCGTTCGGGCTAAGTCCTGGTACGGCAGATAATTTTGTCCGAACCTCAATGACCCGCGGGGCCCTCGGTTTACTCGGTACGTTAGGTATCGCCAATTTAGATGGTATTTTTGGGCTTAATTTGACTAATACACCGACCGTAACTGATGCACCTGCGGGCTTTTATCCGGCAATCGCACGCATCACCTTAATTCCTCAAGCTGCCGTGGCAAATACCGCGGGAGTCTCTGCTTTTACAGGCCGACCAAGAAATTACAAAGGAGGTCGCAGCGGTTCGGTTCCTTTTGGCAGAGGCAGTTCAATAGTTCAAACGGATGCAAAAAATCCTGCATCTACGCAAACAACGATCGCCGATATCGACTATAAAGATGCTGAAAATGCAATCAAATTGGCGGTTGGCGCCGCCGCTTACACAGGCAAAAAGCGCCTTTCTTTCGAGCCGGAGATTTACCGATCGGAAAGAAGCCAACCAGGGTTTACCGGCGACGCAGTTGCTCCAGCATTCTAAAAATTAAAATGACTTCTGAAGCTATCAACAAAATCAAGTCGGCGCTGCAAATAGTCATCAACCTCGACGACTCGATAGAAGAAATTGAATATCGCTGGAATCTGGCCAAACAAATCAGCCAGCATTCAAAACTATTCTTAGAGGGGCGAATATCGGGCGGTGACTTTCTCGACTTAGCAGAAGCAACCGAAATTGATATTGACCAATACGCTGACGAAGTTGAGGAAAATTTAGAAGAAATAGGGCTTCTCCTGTGAGTTTAATCGTCAATCTCAATGACCCAAATTTGTGGGTTCCGGTTTGGGAGCTTGACGTTACTGCTCAAACATTAGGCTCGGATGTAGAGACTGACAGCTACGTTCGGATTCCCGAACAAAAATGCCCGATTATTTTGCATAAATCGCTTCTGGCGGTTTATGCAAGTAATCCCTTGGCAAAACCTGGCTGGTTTAGTGCGGGTTATTTGAGTCAAAGCATCTCTTTGCCCTTAACAGTGGGCGGTAGTCCTACAAGTTACGGGTCGAGCCGTCGAATTGTTTTAGGTAAAACGCAGATAGTACCTTTCCTCGACATTGGAGTTTCTGACTTTGCAATAGCATTTTTATCCCATCGCTGGCACCGACAAATAAAATTAGTTGTTTGGGAATATCAAGGGAATATTTCGACAACTGAGTTAACTGCTATAGCAGCTCTTGGTCAACAGCTAAACTCTATCGAATCAAAAATAGACGGCTTATAAGTAGCAGTAAATTGGAATTGTCGAAAAGTGTAAACGATGAACACTAGAGAGTTAATAGAGATTATCGGAATCGCGATCGGCTGTGCTGGAGCGGTTGCCACGGGAGCTTTCACGGTTGCCACGCTGCGAGCTGAAGCCAATATGAAAGAAGTTAGAAATGATATTAAAGAGTGGAACAAATTCGCTAAAAAATCAATTCAAAACGACAACCATACTATGGTAGAAATTGGGCTTTTAAAAACTGCCGTTAGCGATATCTTTAGAGTCTTGGACATGAAACGTAAGCCGACACTGCCGGAAGATAACAAGCCCAAACACACAGACTTTTAACAGTGGATAAATACTCGTACCGCTTCACAATTGCTTCGCTCAATGTGTCCGTGATCATGCTAGTTGGCGCGGGGATAGTATTGGTATTTCAAAAAGAAAACGCCACGCAGCTTATCCCTTATTTAGCGCCGATTCTGACACTGTTGGGCGGTTTGCTAGTTTCCCCCCCGAAGGCGCAACATGACAATAGACAAAGCTCGGCAACTTTTGAGCGCTGACAACCCTAGTAAACATCAATTAGTGGATTGCTTAGAAGATTTAAGCAAAGAATACGGATATATACAGGGCATGACTATCGGCAATTTGCGGGATTTGGTGTCCGGTCGCAAAACTCTTGCAGAAATCCAAAATCTAATCGAACAAATTAAACATAAAATAAAATGCACAAATTAATTTTTACAATGCAATTAGCTCAATCTTCAGAGCTAATTTACGGAAATTTGCAACTCATCTATCCCAACGGTCGGGCGATCGACTATCTGGCAACTTCTGGCTGTGCCGACTGGCAGCGCCCCGGCGATGAATGGGCGAGGGGGAAGGGCCCAATTCCGGCCGGCGAATACGAAATCCCCAGTGAGCCTTACTATCTCGAAACTCGCGGCGTAGAGGGCGACTTTTTCCACATCACGCCCGACCCGGTGGTTTCAGAAAAAGGAGTGCGAGCGGAACTTGGAATTCACTTTGACGCAAACGTACCCGGCACGGCTGGCTGCATAGGGGTGGTTCGCGAGTACGGGTGGCGGCGTTTGTGTGATCGGCTCGCGTCGATTGCCGATCTGGGCGTAAAGTCTTTGCCGCTGACTGTGAAGTATTAAAAAACTGGGAGGCTGGACATCCCCCAAGACCTAAACGGCGCAAGGTTATTGCCAGCCAGTCCTATATTATCATCTCTGGGGATTCATTTTAGCGACTACACCAACTATTTGCGCCTCAACCTGAACGTCAATTACTGGTTGAATTGGCTTGTAAGCGGCCGGTGCTTCTTCGATTCTGCGTTCTTCGTGCAAGGTAATGCAATCTACGCCAGTTAATCCCAAAGCGGAGTCAGTTTTGTCAACACCTTTGCGACTCATATTGAAGCGCGATCGCGCTTTTCCTGCACCGTGAGAGGCCGATCGCAAAAATCGATCGTTCCCCTTCCCAACCAGCAAAAAAGACGGCGCGCCCATCGAACCCGGTACAATTACAGGCTGACCGGAATGTGCGGGACAAGCGCCTTTGCGAGTCACCCAACCGGCACCTTCAGCTAAAGTGATATTGTGAGGCAAATCGTATACTAAGGGAGCTTCCACATCGCCGAAAACTTGCCGCAAACGCCAGCGCAGAAGTTCTGCTAGCAGCAAACGGTTGATAAAACCGTAGTTAGCGGCGGTTGCTTCCGCTTGCAGGTAGCTGTTCACAAGTTCGGGATTTGCTGCCACAGACAGCGGAAAAAGCCTGGATTCAGGATGTTTCAGAGTTTTCGGCCAGGCGTCGCAAGCTCGATCTCGCCATATTCCGCCGATGTATTTGCCGACATTCCGCGAACCCGAGTGAACCATGAACGCGATTTGTCCCGATCGAACTCCCCAAGTATAAGCCGTAGCTCGATCGATAACTTCCTCAACCACTTGAATTTCGACAAAGTGATTGCCGCCACCGATGGTAGCTAACCCGCCATCCCTGACTAAGCCGTCATTTGGGACTAATTCTTCCGGAGCCCATTTGACATCGCCATTCATGGAACCGCCGAGGAAAGTGCGATCGCACTCTGCGGCCAACTGCTGGAAATCCGAATTAGCCGCGCTGCCGGTGGGCTCGTCGGACATAGCATCCAGCCATCCGGGAATCCCGTGTTGGAACATCGCGCGAGCAGTTTTTGCACTCATGCTGACATCGCGAGTACCGAACAAATAATCCCCTTTGAGCAATTCTACAAATCGATCGCGCTGACTGAGGAATTGTTCGATCGACAAATCCGCAACGTGTAACCGCATCCCGCAGTTAATATCGGAACCGGTAGCCGCCGGAATCACCATTCCTGCTGTTTCTACAATAGAGCCGATTGCCACTCCCGCATCCCCCGGATGGAAGTCAGGAGTAGCGCAAGCGCGGCAAACGCAGCCGCCTTGAGGGTGTCGAACATTCGCCAAATTTGCTAACTGTTTGAGCGCCTTTGCTTCCACAGGAAAATCCTCTGGCAGCAAAAGTTCTGCTGTTGTGGCACTGGCATCTTGCCAGTGTTCATTCAAAGAACTATTGACTTCTCTTGTGGCACTGGCATCTTGGCAGTGTTCTTTCAGAGAACTATTGAGATAAATCGAGTAGACTTTATTGTCGTAACTAACATCAAGACCTTGCCGAGACAAAGCTCGCAAAAGCCTGTTCAAGTTTTTTGGCTGCTGCATAAATACTCTATTGCGGGTTGCTATGCAACCCCCAAGAGTTGAAGAGATTTTTTAGGGAACAAAAGACTTGGGTTCAGCAGCCACAATCTTTTTCTAGATAAGTTGAAAGGCAAATTATCTAACTACCAAAATCTTGACACATTATTTTTAATATGTCAATATATTTGAGATTTTAGATTATAAATTTATCCATCTACTCGTTCCCAGGCAGAGCCTGGGAAAGCATATCCGGAGGCTCTGCCTCCATTTTTTCTACTCTCCAAGCGAGGCAGAGCAAGAGTGACATCGATTCCCAGGCAGAGCCGAAGAACCAGTTAAACCAGTTAAAAAGTATTCCTAATTTCACAGTTTATAGTTGACAGCAAAAATCCGATTAGGGTTTTTGCTGTCAACTGTCAAATGTCAACTGTTTAAAGATAATATCTAACCGTTGTTACAACCCGACTTTTTTTAGCCCGCAAAGTCGCTTTCAAAAAGAAAGCAGTTTGATTGTGCAGCAGTCCCTCCCACCAATTTCGCGTCACAAAAGCCGGAATTATCAGCGTTAAATAAACTCCCGGTCGCTGCTCTTCAAACAAAGTCAAAAAGTGCGTCAAAGCCGAACTCACAGAACGGTAAGGTGAGTCCAGAATTTCCAAAGGAATATCTGACTGCAAATCTTTCCAAGCTAATTGTAATTTTTCTCGATCGGTCAAACCAATATCGACGTGAACTGCCACAACTTCATCAGCAATTAAACGAGCGTAATCAAGGGCCTCGAAAGTACCCCGGTGCAATTGCCCGACTAACACCACTGCCGGATGTGTCACCGTCTTGACTCTAGGTCTGCGAAGATAAGACCTCGGTTCTATTCCCTGAATGCTCAAGCGAGCCGCTACATAACGATAGTGCCGGTGAATAGCTAAAAATAGACTGACTACGATCGGGATAGTTACTACGACAACCCAAGCTCCCAAAAGGAATTTTGTAGCGAGAATTACAGCCAAAACTCCCGTTGTTGCCACTGCACCAATACCGTTCATCACAGCACTAACTTGCCAACCTTTACCTCGTTCCTTAAACCAGTGAATTACCATTCCCGATTGGGAGAGAGTAAAAGAAGTGAAAACTCCAACCGCATACAGGGGAAGCACCGCGCTCGTATTGCCTCGAAAGATGATAATTAAGAGAGCAGCGCAGAAGCTTAACAGATTAATGCCATTAGAATAAACCAGGCGATCGCCCAACAGCGACAATTGCCTCGGCAAAAACCCGTCCCGCGCCAAAAAATAACAAAGTCGCGGAAAATCCGCATAACTCGTATTCGCCGCCAACAGCAAAATCAACAGAGTAGCTGCCTGCAAATAGTAATAAAATATACCGACACCGAAAATCTGTTTTCCCAACACAGAAAGGAGCGTTTCATGTTCTGTAGGAATCACCTGATAAATATGAGCCAAGTAACTAATTCCCAAAAACATTGCTCCCAGAATTCCCCCCATATAGCTCAAAGTCAGGCGCGCATTTTTCCATTCAGGAGGCTTAAAAGCCAACACCCCGTCTGATATGGCTTCAACTCCAGTCAGGGCTGTACAGCCCGCCGCAAAAGCCCGCGCTAGCAGAAATAATCCCAAAGGTTCCTTAGCTGGAATATTTTGTAATGTCGGCATAACATTACCTGTTGCCTGTTGGAATAAACCGCAGCCAATCAAAACAAAAATGCCAACGAGAAACGCATAGGTGGGAACCATAAATATATTTCCCGATTCCCGCAATCCCCTGAGATTGGCAAACATGATTAGGACAATAAAAACTAAGCACAGTTCAACTGTGTAGGGGTGCAGCGAGGGAACTGCTGAAGTCAAGGCCGCCACCCCAGCCGAAATACTGACAGTTACAGTTAAAATGTAATCAATCATCAGCGAAGCTGCGGCAATCAAACCAGGATAAATACCTAAATTTTCTCGCGCCACAATGTAAGCGCCACCGCCGTTGGGGTACGCTTTAATTGTCTGTCGGTAAGACAGCGCCACGATCGCCAACAGTAAAATAATAATTCCAGAAATAGGCAGCGATAAACTCAAACTGCTACTCCCCGCTAGTAACAGCACTAGCAGAGTTTCTTGAGTAGCGTAGGCAACAGACGAAAGTGCATCGGAAGCCAGAACCGCTAGTCCTGTAGCGTTGCTCAACCGTTCATGAATAGATGCGCTAGTGGGGAGAGATTCACCTAGTAAAAATCGCTTGAGTCGAGAATAACTGTACATTGAAACTCAATATATAGGCATCCACAAATCATAATCTAGACGAGGACTGTTTTAAGTAATTTTTGGATCACAATTTGTAATTCTGTCTCGCTTGTTGAGTCAGCTTCAGCTTGTGTTCCAGAGCTTGCCAATTTTCGGCTTCGATATCAGTGATGAACTCGTCAAGACTGTCACGGTAAATAGAGAGCGATCGCAACAATTCCTCTCGATTGTACTTTGCCACCATCACTCCCAGTTCGGGATTGCCACCCCCCACCCGGCTCGTGTCCCGAAAACCAGAACTCGCTAAATGTTGGGCTAAATTAACAATATCCCGATCGCCCTCTCGATCGCAGGCAGCAACCAGCGTCGCGCTCGCCATGAGTGGCAAATGAGAAATCCAAGCCACAGCTCGATCGTGCTCTTCCGGTTCACATCGGTAAATTTTAGCACCAAGCAACCGCGCAATTTCCTCAACCTTATCCACCGCAAACGTCGGCGTCTGGGCAGTCGGCGTCACCACATAAGGCCGGCCCACAAACAAATCCTTTACCGCCGCCTCAATCCCGCTTTCAGCAGTCCCCGCCATCGGGTGTCCCCCCACAAAATTCGGCCACAGAGGAGACACAGCCTGCACTATGGGTGTTTTTACGGAACCGACATCGGTTACAATGGTATCAGGGGAAAGATAGGGCACTAACTCTCGGACGATCGGCTCGATCGACCCCAGTGGCGTGCAAATAAAAACCACATCGGCTGGTGCCATCAGAGACAGGTTTATGCTGGCTTCATTGACAACACCGCGAGCTTGCGCCCGATCGCAAGTCTGCTGCCGACTCGAAACCCCAAAAACATTAAACCCGCGCGATCGCAAATCCAGCCCGATCGAGCCGCCAATTAAACCCAGTCCTACAATACCGATATTCATAGCAATAAAATGGGGATATTTGATACGGTGCCGCCCCCATGACAGTCGAGGAACTCCTAAAAAAATATGCCGCCGGAGAAAGAAACTTTGCCGGAATCAACCTGACTGAGGCCAACCTCAGCGGCGTCAACTTGAGCGGAGCCAACCTCAAGGGTGCGAATCTGAGTGTAGCAAACCTAAGCGGAGCAAACCTCAGCAAAACCAACCTCACAGGTGCCAAACTCAACATCGCCAGACTCAGTGGCGCCCATCTAGGTGGCGCCGACCTCACCGACGCCGACCTCAACGTCGCTTATCTAGTGCGAGTTGACCTCAAAAAAGCCATACTCATAGGAGCCAAACTGATCAGAGCCGAGCTGATTCGAGCCGAACTCAGCGGCGCAAACCTCAGCGGCGCAAACCTCAGCGGCGCCACCCTCACCGAAGCCACCCTTCGAGGAGCCAACCTAGCTCAAGCCAACCTTCGAGGCGCTCACCTCAGCGGCGCGTGCTTAACAGAAGCCAACCTCGAACAAGCCAACCTGCAAGGCGCCGACCTCAGCCGAGCCGACCTCAGCGGCGCCGACTTGCGAGGCACAGAACTGAGACAAGCCAACCTCACTCAAGCCGTACTCAGCGGCGCCGACCTCAGCGGCGTCAATTTGCGCTGGGCCATTCTCAGCGGCTGCAATCTCCGCTGGGCCGACCTCAGCGAAGCCAAATTGAGCGGTGCCGACCTCAGCCGAGCCGACCTCTGCCACGCCAACTTGCTGAATGCCAGCTTAGTTCACGCCGACCTGACAAATGCCTATCTGATCCGCGCCGACTGGATTGGAGCCGACTTAACCGGAGCCACCTTAACCGGAGCAAAACTTCACGCAGTTTCGCGGCTGGGCATCAAAACCGAAGGCATGACCTGCAAGTGGGTTGATCTTAGCCCCAACGGCGACCACAGCCAAATTTACTGGTTGAACTCGGGAGGAACCCAGGAATTTTTTCATGAAACCTTGCCCACAGTTCGGATTGTAATTGACTCGCCCTTAGACCAAGGCGCTCATTTTGCACTAGCTGCAACTTATTACCAAATTGCCCAACAATACCCAAGTTTAAGTCAGCCTCCCACGATCGAAGTCAGCTCCAGGCGCACCGTACTCGCATTTAAAATGGACAGCGACGATAAATTATTTGCCACCGCTTACGTTGCCATCATTCCTTTTAACGACGCTGCCATAACTCAAAAAAACCTAATAGCTTTGATGAAAATGATTCAATCCCACGATGCAGGCAAACTTAACGTCAAAGAATCTAAACACGTCCAGTTATGCAGCAAAGCTCTCAACCAAGCTATCAGCAAAGTAGACCAAATCAAAATTTCCAGTTCTTTTCCAAAAATCGGTGAAAGCATCAATTTCTTTCAAATTCCAACACAGATGAGCTTAATTAATTCCCGCGATCAAAGACTCAGCGTGTATCACCACCCAGGCTTCGGCAAGCGCCTGATTAAAAAATACGAGCAAAGTAACTCACCATCGGGTAAGTTAGCCGAAAGCACAAAATTGGCTCAAGCTAATATCACTACCATTTTGGATTTTATAAAAGGCTTCCACAATATAGATGTCTAGGCATATTGCATCAAGTTACAAAAAATGCTTATTCTAGTTTAAAGGTTGGGACAATAAAGCTTTGTTCTAGCTAAGACATCAGGGAAATTGAAAAGCATGGATGCCGAAGAACTCATCACCAAATATGCAGCAGGAGAAAGAGATTTTACTGCCATCCTCCTTTGCGAGGCAAATCTCAGCAGGATCGATCTCAGCGGGGCTAATTTCAGTGAAGCAATCTTGAGCCTCACCAACATGAGCGGCACCAATTTGTCAAACGCCAACATGAGAAAAGCCAAACTTAATGTTGCCAGACTCAGCGGTGCTAATCTCCACAAAGCCAACCTCAGCGGCGCTATCCTCAACGTGGCCAACTTGATTAGAGCCGACCTCAGCGAAGCCCAACTCGTTGAAGCTACACTGATCAGATCCGAACTGATTCGAGCAAACCTCAGCAGTGCTAACTTGACCGGTGCAAATCTCAGCGAAGCAGATTTGAGAGAAGCAACCCTCAGAGAAGCCAATCTAGAGCAAGCCGACCTCAGCGGGGCTCACCTGAGAGGCGCTTTTCTAACAGCGGCCAACTTGGAACGGGCCAACTTGCACAGAGCCGACCTCAGCAGGGCAGACTTGCGAGGAGTCAACCTCTGCAATGCCGAACTCAGACAAGCTAATCTGTCTCAGGCAAACCTTAGCGGCGCTGACTTGCGAGGCGCTAATCTCCGGTGGGCTGACCTCAGCGGGGCGAACCTGACCGGCGCTGACCTCGATGAAGCGAGATTGAGCGGGGCTAACTTGTACGGAGCAAATTTGAGCAATGTCAATCTGTTGAACGCTACTCTGGTACACGCGGATTTGACTCAAGCGAATTTGATTCACGCTGATTGGGTGGGCGCAGATTTGACGGGGGCGGCCCTGACGGGGGCAAAAATTTACGCGGTTTCTAGGTTTGATGTGAAGGCAGATGACATTACCTGCGATTGGGTTGACCTCAGTCCTAACGGCGATCGCAGCCACATTCAGCGCTTTACCCCTGAAGAATCTCAAAGGTTTTTCAATGCTACACCACCGACAGTTCAAATTATTGTCGATCGACCCCTCGACCCCGATGCTAACTTTGTCCTTGCAGCTACCTACCGCCAAATTGCCCGTCAATACCCTGCTTTGAATCATCCTCCCAGTATCGAAGTTAATTCCAGACGCACAATCATATCATTTAAAATAGAGCAGGACGAGCAACTATTTCCCACAGCTTTCGTTGCGATTGTTCCCTTTAGTGATGCAGCATTTACTCAGAAAAATTTGATTACTTTGATCAAGATGATTCAACCCCAAAGTGGTAATAACCTGGGCGTCAGAGTGTCAAATATGGTAGTGCAATTAAATGTAGCCCTGACCAAAACCATGAGAAAAATAGGGGAAATGAAAATTCAGCCGATTCGCCTCGATCGCGAACCGATGTCAAGTTTTTTCCAATCGCCTACCCAAACTGTACTGGCCAACTCCAGCGCCGAAACTTTGATGATTCACTATCACCCAGATTTTGGCCGAAACTTGACAAATTTGCCGGGAGTCAACAAAACCTCTATCAGTCCTGCAATTAAAGCTCAAAGATTTACCACCCCGCCACTAAATACGGTCATTGAGTTTGTCAAAAGCTTTTATCAGCTCGGTGAGTAAGTATTATAAATTAATTTGATCTTATTTCTATTTATGCCATATAAAAGTTAGCCGATCGCCATTTTATTCAGGTAAACAAATGGAAGCTGAAGAACTGCTCAAACGATTTGCAATCGTCAAAAGATACACTGAAGGCGACAGAGATTTCACAGGAATCAACCTGAATGAAGCTAATCTCAGCCGCATCAACCTCAGCCAATCAATTTTAAGGCGGGCTAGCTTATTTGTCACCAACCTCAGCGGTGCTAACTTGAGCGAAGCTAACTTGAGCGAAGCTAACCTGAATGTGGCTAGACTCAGCAGTACCAACCTCTCGCGGGCAATTTTAAACGGGGCTACTCTCAACGTAGCAAACTTAGTGAGAGCCGATTTAAGTGCAGCTCAATTAATCCGAGCATCCCTGATTAGAAGCGAATTAGTCCGCTGCGAACTCAGCAAAACTAACTTCAGCGGCGCAAACCTGACTGAAGCAGATTTAAGAGAGGTAAAACTGACGGAAGCTAACCTGTGCGGTGCTAATCTTTCCGGTGCAAATCTCAGAGGTGCTTCGGCTGCTTCAGCTAACTTTCAAGAAGCTAACTTACACGGCGCAGATTTGACGAAAGCAGAACTTAGCGGCGTCAATTTGATCAATGCTGATATGAGACAAGCTTCTTTGCAACAGGTGAATCTCAGCAGTGCCAATTTGAGCGGAGCTAACCTCAAATGGGCTGATTTAACGGGAGCTAACCTCAACGGCGCGGATCTGAGCTTTGCTAAATTGAGCGGAGCTAACCTTAACGGAGCAGATTTAAGAAATACTAATTTAGGAAGTGCTAGTTTCGTTCACGCTGATTTGACAGAAACAAATTTGATTAATGCGGATTGGGTGGGCGCTGATTTGAGGGGAGCAACTTTAACAGGAGCAAAACTGTATTTGGTTCCTCGATGTGGCATCATTGCAGATGATATTACTTGCCAGTGGGTTGACCTCAGCCCCGCAGGCGATCGCACTCAGATTCAACAATTTAATTCGCCGTCAGAATCGATAAAATTTTTAAATCACACGCCTGGGTTAGTGCAAATTGTGGTTGACGCACTTTTAGACTACTCAGCAAACAGCACTTTAGCAACAGTTTACAGCGAAATAGCTCGGCATTACCGGGCAATGAATTTTCCTCCTAATATTGAAGTCGGCTACCGCCGCACAACTCTAACTTTTAGATTTGAGAGCGATGAGCATTTATTGCCAGCAGCTTTTTTAGCGATTCTTCCTTTTAAGGATGCTGTACAAACGCAGAGAAATATTATGGTTATCGGCAAAAATATTGAAAGTCAAAATTTAGATGAGAAACGAATACTGCAGTTGCGTAAAGCATTGAGTAAAGCTACAAATAAGTTAAATGAGTTGATAAATTTGCTCTCTAATATATCAGTGGTTAGTCAGCCAACAAAGTTTTTTGAGTCACCTACCCAAACTATTTTAATTAGTTCGGGACAGGAGAGTTTGATGGTGAATTCTCACGGGAATTTTGGGAAGGGAGGTGCAAGTCATCAGCCGAGTAAATTCTGTTTGCCTCTAGGTCAAAAAGTAGTTGATTTTCTGGCCAGTTTTGATTATCTTGAGTGAGAAATGTCAATTTTAAAACCGATTGATTGAGGTAGAAGTCCACAACTCATTGCTCCGCTTCCTGCGATCGCACTCCGAGCCGCACTGGCCTCACCATTTAACGATGGCGCGGCTCGTGGCGCGGGCTTTGCGCTTGGGGCGCAGCGCTCTGATCCAAACGGGGCTTCCTGCTGGAGCTTACCGACAGCGGTATCGAGTCAGCTATTTGATGCCGATTTTGATGTGGCCAGAGCCTGTAATTTTAGTGGCGCCGACACCGCTGATTGAGCATTTGAGAGCTGTGGAAATTCCGCGTTTGCAAGAGTGGCTGCAAACAGAGGGGTCGATCGAGACTTATTCGGATCGGGCCACTGGGCAAGGATTGATGCTAGCCGATCCAGAGTCTTGGCTCGCGGCTCGCTTGGCGGGGAATTCGGAACTACACAGGAATATTCCGACAATTATTGACGGTGTGGATGACTTGGAAGTTTGGACTCGCCAGCAATTGACAGCGTGTTTGCAACCGGCTGATTGGAATGATTTAATGCAATCTCAGCCTTTGGAAGCCGATGCAATCCTCCAAGGGCGGGTAATGCTAACGCGGGCTTTCTTTAAGCATCCGGCGAAACCAGAGGAGTGCTATTTGCTGGAAACGGCAGAGCAAAATATTTTGGAGGGGCTGTTTGAAACGATCGAGCCAAACCCCCTAATTCCGGCTGCTTGGAGCAATTTTTGGCTGCGGTGGGAAGGAAACGGAAAATTGCGGTGGGCGGAAATTAATCGGGAGGCTGGGTCATTTTCTCTGTTCTGCGCGCCGATTCAGGTGGCTGAGGTTTTGAGCAAAATTTGGGATTCTCAGCCTGTGGTGTTGATTGGGGGGGCGGTGGATGTGGAACCGAAGGCTCCGATCTTCCGGCAAATGCTGGGACTGCCAGAATTGACGAGCGTTAAGTTTTCGCCCGATCGACAAAGCGAATTAATTCAACTGTACATTCCCAACTGGCTGCCGCTGCCGAATACGCCGGAATTTCAGGGTGTTTTAATGGAAGAAATTCGGACTTTGCTGTTGATGAGCGCGTCGGTGGCGGGTTTAACGGTGCTGATTGTTGGTGATGTACCGCTGAGGGCTCGGCTGGCGGCGATTTTGGCTTCTGAGTTCGGTTCTCGGGTGCAGGTAGAAAAGACTGATGTGGGCGAGAATGCGATTTTGGTGACTGGGTGGGAGTTTTGGCGGGAACATCAGGGGGAATTGAGGGCGCCTCACTTGCTGGCGATCGCAACTTTGCCGCTACCTTCTTTGGAGAATCCTTTGGTGACGGCGCGTGTGGCTTATTATAAGGAACGGCGCAAGGATTGGTTTCGGTTGTATTTGCTGCCGGCGGCGCTGAATGAGTTGCAACGGGCGATCGCGCCGGTGCGAGAACGTCAAGGGGTGGTGGCGATTTTTGACAGTAGGGTGATTCACCGCAGTTATGGACAGCAGGTTTTAGCGGCGCTGAGTCCTTTTGCGAGGATTGATTATTTGGATACGACTTGGCTGACGCAGGCTTGAGATGACCTGTTGGCGTATAATTTGGTTAGGTATTGTAAAACTTTATTGACTTTATGGCCATTAATAGCCATTTCTAGTATAGAATAGTCAAAATGACGGTACAACAATGCAGCTAGTTGAAAAGCACATTATCGATCGAACCCACTGGCTATACAAGCAGCTAGATAATTTGTGCTTTCTCTCGAAGAATCTTTTCAACTACGCTAACTACCTAATCAGACAAAAATTTATTATCTCAGGAGAATACCTCGACTATTACAAAATACAGAAACTATGTCAGGGAACGACTGACTATCTAGCATTACCAGCCAAAGTATCTCAGCAAGTATTATTGAGATTAAATGAAAGCTGGAAATCATTTTTTGAAGCTACCAAGGAATATGCCATCCATCCAGAGAAATTCAAAGCCCGACCAAAAATACCCAGATACAAACACAAAACATTAGGCAGAAATGTCCTGACTTACACCGCTCAAGCCATCAGTAAAGAATGGCTCAAGAAAGGAATTATCAATCTCTCGAAAAGCCAGATATTTCTGACTACTAAAGTTAGGGTCGTAAATCAAGTCAGAATCGTCCCAAAAACTTACCATTACTCGATGGAGGTAGTTTATGAACCCAAGGATGTAAGTCAATCATCATCAGGTAGAGAAGGGATAGCAGGAATTGATATGGGGCTCAATAATTTAGCGACAATTACATCCACTCAAAAAGGGTTGGTTCCGCTGATAATAAATGGCAAACCCCTCAAATCAATCAATGCTTACTATCACAAAAATAAGACAGTGTTTCAGTCCTACTTGAAGGGGGAAAGAAAGACATCAATCAAAATTGAACAATTAACTCACAAGCGGAATGTAAAAGTAGATAATTACCTGCATAATGCAAGTCGATTCATCATCAATCATCTGGCAGCTAACCGAATCGGGACACTGGTGATTGGTAAAAACGATAACTGGAAACAGGGAATAAATCTCGGCAAGCGGAATAATCAGAACTTCGTAGCCATACCTCATGCAAGGTTTATTGAAATGCTAACTTATAAAGCGCAGTTAGCAGGAATCGTTGTGAAGGTTATTGAAGAAAGTTACACTTCAAAGTGTTCTTTTTTAGATAATGAACCTTGTGTCAAGCATTCGGAGTATAAAGGTAAACGCATTAAGCGAGGGTTGTTTCGTGCTGGTGACGGCAGACTGATTAATGCCGATGTCAATGGCAGCGCTAACATTGTCAAAAAAGCATTTCCCAACGCTTTTGCCGAGGGAATACAGGGCGTGGTAGTACGTCCGGTGAGGGTCACACCTTACAAAATGGTTGTCCGAGGCAAGTGTAATATTTGCCTATAAAACCTGTAACTATCCAGTTGAAATCTAATTTAGTAGACAAAGATTATGGGTGAAGCTAAGCGTCGCAAAGAGTCGATCGGCGACGAATACGGTAAAGAAGAACGCATCGTTCCCTGGCTGCCAATCACGAAAACCCAAAGCGAAGATTTTGTGAAGTGGACAAGTCGCGGAAGCTGGATGGGGATTAGTCTTTTGGTGGCTTGGTGGATTGTAGTGCGGTTTGTCGGCCCATCCGCGGGTTGGTGGCAGGTTAACTGATGCCAGACTCGACAAATGCCTGTATTCTTGGCATTGTGTCGAGTTTAACTCGGAAACAAGCGGCTGATTTTTTATGAAAAATTTAGTTGCGAATTTGGACTTGGTATGGTATCTTAGTTATCTGCGGGCAATTAGCACAGTGGTAGCGCACTTCCTTCACACGGAAGGGGTCGCAGGTTCAAATCCTGCATTGCCCATTAATTTTTATGATAAGTGACAAGTTATTTGTCATCGGTAATAGCTTTTTTAGCTTACTTGCTTTTGTTGTTGTCTTTACTGCAAAAATTCGGCTAAATCCCGAACTTCCGCTTGTTTACGGCTAACTCATAATCTAATACTGATTCCCCATTGTTCAGTTCAACTTGTCCTCCAATCCAGATTTGATCGATACTTTCAGGTACATCGATAGTTTGTATAATCTGACTTAAACTTTTAATTGAAAAAGTTAAGACGTTCGTGTGTAACTCCAAAATTAAAATCTTGATACAATCGCGATATTTATCAAACTTAGGAGCCGCACGTTCAATGAGTTTAGCTACTTCCGATTTTATTTGGGTGGATAAATCTCTTATTTCTTGTTGGCTATAGAACTTAAATGGGTTTTTCAGACTACAACAAATACCCGACTCAATAGGGGCATCCTCTCGGTCTATCTCTGCTATTCTGAAGAAGATCCATAACGGTGATTCATCCGTGGCAATTCCTTCGGAATTCTTAATCCATGCTTCATGCTCAATAACTGAGCTTGCTATTTCATTTGCCAACCTAATCACTTCTCTCTTGTTTTTTGGCATATCTACATTATTAATCTCAAGCACATAAACATCGTCGAAAAAAGTGCTTCTTACTTTATTTGTAAATGTCTTGGTAAACTCATGCCAAAGTTGGTGATGTCTGATATGGTCTGAAGTCCATGAGAACGCCTTACGCTCAATTACCATCCGTGCATCGCCATCACGAAGTAGAATCTCCGGTTCGGGAGTTGTACGATTATCGTTTTCAGGAAAGGATTCTAGGATGTAGTGTGTAGTATGAATGGAGTTATAAATATCTACAAAGTCTTTAAGATTCAACCACTCATTTTCATTGCTTGGGGGGAGACATCCAAAGGGGTATAACCAATCAATTTCATCCATCTATCAGCCTCTGTGTTCTTCTATACTTTAAGAGTGAGAGCCGGGAGAGTTGGTAGACGTTTCCAATGTTGGGCGCTTTGTAGAACAAAAGTAGTATACCGTATTGATTCCAATTACCTTCAAATTAAACGCCTTGCGAATATTCGACTCCGACAAATGCACGTTTTTTCTACGCAACTCTTGCCTCAGTGTAGCCTCTAACGTCACCAATTGCAAGTCCGTCACCGCTTGCCCGTTGCTAATCGTGGCAATTGTCGGGTGAGTCTCCACAATCTCCAACACCTCCCCCTCAAAGCGCTGGCGGTATTCCTCGTCGATCGTGAATTACACACTGTTCAACAAGGCAAAAACAGCCGATCGCCCAAAACTCCCCTTCTATACTACACTTATGCTACAATAACATTGTAGCTCGTGCCCCGCAGGAGGTTCCCTGATGGCAAATGCCAATCTTCCTCAAAATTTCAACTTAATTCTACCCGCAGGAACCCAAATTGTCACCAAAATCGAAGTCAAAAACCCCGCAGGCGACCAATCTTGGAAACCGGGATTAGTAGGTGTCATCGTTCAATCGCCTACGGACAATTCCCACGCATATTTAGTTAAACTCCCAGACGGAACACAAGTTAGTCTGCGGCGGCACGAACTCAGTATCCGCAAGCAGTTTCAGAGCGAAGGATTGCATTCAGGAGGAGATTTTCTTGCAGAATACAACCTCTATGATTCTGTAATTTACCGCTGCATTGTTGGTTCCAGAGCTTATGGCCTTGATAACGAGCAATCCGATACAGACAGACGCGGGATTTACCTGCCGCCCGCAATCCTTCATTGGTCGCTTTACGGCATCCCAGAACAATTGGAAAACAAGGAAAATCAGGAATGCTATTGGGAACTGCAAAAGTTTCTAGTTTTGGCACTAAAAGCTAATCCAAATGTGCTAGAATGTTTGTACACGCCTTTAGTAGAAACTGTTTCTCCTGTAGCACAAGAATTGCTCGAAATTAGGGAAATCTTTCTTTCTCAATTGGTTTATCAAACTTACAATAGCTACGTTTTGTCTCAATTTAAAAAAATGGAGCAAGACCTCCGCAATACCGGGGAAATTCGGTGGAAGCACGCGATGCACTTAATTCGCTTGTTGCTGTCAGGAATTACGGTGCTCAAGGAGGGGTTTGTACCCGTTCGGGTGCAGGATTATCGATCGCAACTTTTATCTATCCGCAACCAAGAAATATCCTGGGATGAGGTGAATCGCTGGCGGTTGAGTTTGCACGGTGAGTTCGATCGCGCTTTTGCTGCAACTTCCTTACCAGAACGTCCTAATTACGAGAAAGCGAACCTGTTTTTGATTAAATCTCGTAGAGGTGCGATCGAAATCGGATCTTGAAATCGCTTCTTGTCAAACAAAGCCGCCGCAGAGGGGGAGTGAAATAAATGACAGAATACATTTCCGATTTAGCACCAATTATCTCAGTTCAACCTTACCCGCTGCTGTTTGCGACTGTCAGCGGTTCGCATCTATACGGCTTTCCTTCCGCAGATTCTGACTTCGACTTGCGGGGAGTACACATTTTGCCGCTACCGAAAGTAATTGGACTAATTTCTGGAGAAGAAACCATCGAAGTTTCTGAAGTTCGGGATGGAATGCAACTCGATTTAGTAACTCACGACATTAAGAAATTTTTTGAGTTGCTGTTGAAGCGCAACGGCTACGTGCTAGAACAACTGTATTCGCCGCTGATAGTTTACACTACAAAGGAACACGAGGAATTAAAGGCTATTGCCTCGAACTGCATTACCAAGCACCACAGCCACCACTATCTCGGTTTTGCTAAAACTCAATGGAAACTGTTTGAGAAAGAACAGCCGCGTCGGGTTAAGCCGCTGCTGTACGTTTACCGGGTGTTGCTGGCTGGGATTCACTTGATGCAAACGGGGGAAGTCGAGGCGAATTTGGTGAAACTTAACGAGAAATTCCAATTGTCGTATATTCCTGATTTGATCGATCGCAAGCTGGCTGGGGAGGAAAAATCTGTGCTGGAAAATACAGATATAGAATTTTATCAGCAAGAGCGCGATCGGCTAATTAATATATTAGAAGAAGCAAGTTTTACAAGTCATTTGCCGTCAAATCCTCATGCCAAGGTTGCTCTTAGCGATTTTCTGGTAAAGGTGAGAAGGTCATCTGTGAACTAACCTATTTCACGCCTAATTACTCGTTTAGTGCAGCAAGCAGCCTACATATTAGTAATGGGGTGCGCCGAAGAGCGCAGAACCACATAAACCGGGTTTTTTATTGCGATTAAATACCCAAGAGCAGTATTTTCGTTGTCCATCAAACCCGGTTTCAAGTGATTTACTTTAATAGCTTTCTGTTTGCTAGTTCGCTAATGGCAGCTATGCCAGTATTTTGTATCTCGGTAGGTTGTGTATTTTTTCCTTGTATGTAAATATTCCAACTTACCCCGCCTAAATATGTCTTGATATATGACATCAAGGCATGGATAAATACAACGATGCCCACCATTTCTAATGACTCTTCAATCGTCGCTATTATCACGTAGGATACATTCTCCATCCCCGTTGTAGAAGCGAGGTATCCCCCTAGCATTTCCACCCCGAATGCACCTCCAATATACAGAGCACTGGCTACAACAAACAATTTTTTTGTAGATACAGGAAGGTGCAACAGAAACTTAATGTAGGATAAGAGAAATATCGCTACTAGAAAACTTATCGGCACAACCCAAGTAAAGTAAAGAAATCCTGTGGCATTTAGCAGGTTTCGCATCGGGTCAACCAATTTTTCGTGCAATTGGCCAATTTCGTCTAAAGATATATATAAAAATATGAATGATAAAATTTTCCACTGATGCTTGTAGCGACAGCTATCCAAATTTTTCGCATGGGCGATGACACCCAGCAAGATAGAACTAAACAACAATGCCAAAAATGAGTATAAGGTTGGAATGTTCCGCTCGTAATCAACGTTGAATGCCTTTGCGAAGTAGTCTCTAGACGGGTATTCCGGCAAGAAGTACAAAGTCATCTGACTTAAGAAAGATAGTACAACTAGACCGACCACCACTCGCAGCAGAAACTGGGTTACAGCTCCAGGAGTTAGAGGAATTTGGAATTTCATGTTCTCTTAACCCTTCTCTTAACCTTGATTTAAAGGTATGCTATCAAAAAAAATCTTTTTTCGGTATATCTACAGATAGAGAAGACTCATCCTGGTGAAGGCGCTCTTTTTTTTAACTGTAAGATTACTGCCAGATTAAGGAATTTAGCCGACATCGATCGCCCTTAATTTTATTGTGGCTATATAAAAATCTTTTTATTTCCTGAGACGTAAATTGTAACTCTCCCCAAATGAAGCTGAAATCCTTACTACGGTTGAGTCGCTCTCTAAATTCGATCGATATCTGCAAGAAAAACTCGGCTTCAGGAAGCCGAGATCCTCTGTACCAAGGATTTCTGTAATCAAAGGCGATCACTCCTCAATCGAGAGTGACAACTATGAGATGAAATAAGAGGTCGATCGCGATCGAGTGATTCGCCGCCATTTGTTAACCTAGACTTCCCCCAGCGAGATCAAAAAATATCCTTGTCAAAGTCAATTAGCTTTGAGTCAATTGCTGATTTCCGAAGTTTTTGCTGCTTTACTTATTTTTCGTACCTGCGCGGCGTGTAAACCCAAACATCTCCATATTTGCGAGGAATAATCCGAGTTTGACTCGAACCGACAATCACTAAAGTTCTCATATCGGCGTCTTGCGGCTGGAATTCGCCGAGGGTGCAAACGCGCACAGATTGACCGGGCCGGCCGAGGTTTCGCCCCAATATGACGGGGGTATTAGCATCGCGACTTTGCAACAAAATCTCGATCGCCTTTGCGAGTTGCCAAATCCGCTGTTTCGAGATCGGATTGTAAAATGCGATCGCGAAATCTGCGATCGCAGCAGCCGAAATCCGCTGTTCTATGACCTTCCAAGGCTTGAGAATATCCGAAAGCGAAATCACGCAAAAATCGTGTCCGAGGGGTGCTCCGATCGCAGCAGCGGCCGCCTGCATGGCTGAAATGCCCGGTGCTACCCGAATATCGATGCCTTGCCATTCGGGTTTGGCGTCAAAGTCGATCGCCTCAAACACCGCTGCAGCCATCGCAAAAATACCCGGATCTCCCGACGAAACGACGGCTACAGATTTGCCGGATGCTGCTAAATCTAGGGCAAAACGGGCGCGATCGATCTCTTCGCGGTTGTCGGAATCGTGGCGCTTTTGCCCTTCCCGCAGGGTTCCGGCTAAGTCGAGATAGAATTTGTAACCCACCCAATCTGTGGCTTCGCGCAAAATTTCCTTAACTTCCGGGGACATCCAGGCCGCGCCTCCTGGGCCGGTACCGACGATCGCGAGTTTGCCACGGCTAATTCCGATCGCGCTAGCATCTATGGGTTCGGCGGCTAGGGCGATCGCGCAATTCAGGGATAAAGTGCGATCGGACTCGATTAAGTGACTGTTGGCACCGGCTGCTGTCAGGGCAATTTGTGCGGCCTTATTTTCGATGAATTCAATTGAGTCTAATTCGACAAGTTCGGAGAGATTGAAAAAGCGGACGGGGACTTTAAAATATTGTGAAACTGCTTCAAGTGCCGGATTTCCCATCTCCTCTTTTAATGCAAAAAATCCCGCCACAGAAGCTGCTGCTAAACCTGCATTTTCCAACACTTGATTGACCAATAAAACCGCTATTTCCGGCTCAATATTCGATAGCTTTGTGAGTGCAAATGCCACATTTTGCGGATGGTAAACTAAACAATCGGGCGTTGGCGCAATTGCTTTTTCGGTGACGCGGATAGTCAATTTTGCGTCGGGGGCGATCCTCTTCGAGGGCTTCGCTAACGGCAAATTGCTCTCAGAAAGCCAGCTTGCAGCCCCTTCTAGGCGTACTTTTGCCCCGGCGAGCAAATTTGAAATAAAAGTCTTCGCGTCCTCTGGATTTGCCAAATAATAGCCTTGGGGAGGACTCAGCAACGCGGTGCGAAACCGGATATCTCCCGTTGTTGTAATTGCAGGTTGTACGCCGAGGGCTGCTGCAATCTCTCTGGCCAAATCATTAACGCCGTGCAAACCGCCCAGCAGCGGTACTACGGCGCTTCCGTCTTCTGCGACGGCTAAAACTGGCGGTTCGGCGCGTTTGTCTGACAGCAGCGGGGCGAGGGTACGGATGATAATTCCGGCGGCGCAGATGGCGATGATTGGGGTTTCTGTTGCAAATAATTCCCGCAATGTTTCGCCGAAGTTGCTAAAGTTGATGTCTGTGTTGGAAGTGCGATCGATTAAACCGTAAATCTGGGAACCGGGGAAATGTGCGGAGATTTTTTTGGCGATCGGCAGGCTGTTTTGACCTAAGATAACTATTGCGGGAGGTATTCGCTTCACGGTTTTAATTATGTGTGTGTTTGGAGTGGTTTGATTATTTTAATCTTTTGTTACTTTCAGAATAAATATTTGACGAACCGCGAAGGCGCGAAGGGCGCGAAGGAAAAGTAAGAAGTGAAGCAAGTAGTTTTTCTGTTTTATTAGTGACCCAGGCATCTTGCCTGTGATTTTCTGCAATTAGTCTATCATTAAAAGAAGCAAATATTTCGAGGTAGGGCTGTGAAACGCATTGTCTTAATTGCAGGGTTTGAATCTTTTAATGCTGATTTGTACCGCAAAGCTGCCGAGTTGGCTGTTTCTGGCTGTCAGGGATTGGAAGTGCGGGTTTTTAGCGATCGCGCCCTCGCAGATGAACCCGATGCTGTAGCAGCCGCCCTCTTGAATGCTGATGTGTTTTTCGGGAGTTTGCTGTTTGATTACGATGCGGTAATGTGGTTGCGGGAAAGGGTGCAACATATCCCGATTCGCCTGGTTTTTGAGTCGGCTTTGGAATTGATGAGTCTTACTCAAATCGGCGCTTTTAAAATTGGCGACAAGCCGAAGGGAATGCCGAAACCGGTTAAGTTTATTTTGGATAAGTTCAGCAATGGGCGAGAAGAAGATAAGCTGGCTGGTTACATCAGCTTTTTGAAGGTTGGGCCGAAGTTATTAAAGTATGTGCCGGTGCAAAAAGTGCAGGATTTGCGAAACTGGCTGATTATTTATGGTTACTGGAATGCGGGCGGTGCGGATAATGTTGTCTCGATGTTTTGGATTATTGCCGAAAAGTATTTGGGGCTGAAGGTTGCAGAAATTCCGCCGCCTGTGGAAACTCCCAATATGGGTTTATTGCATCCCGATTATAATGGTTATTTTGAATCGCCTCGGCAATATTTGGATTGGTATCTCGGTAATCAAATTGGTAGCGGGCAAGATGTCCGTTCCACAAAAGAGGGTAGACATCTTGATAGAAAGGGTTATAACGGGCAAGATGCCCGTTCTACAAAATTTGAGACGAATTGGTCTGAAAATTTAGACCGGGTTTCTAACGGGCAAGATGCCCGTTCCACAGAATTTGACACCAATTGGTGTCAAAATTCACACACAGGAAAATCCCCTGTTGTCGGAATTTTGCTTTACCGCAAGCACGTTATCACCAAGCAGCCTTATATTCCTCAATTAATTCGCTATTTTGAAGATGCGGGAATTGTGCCTTTGCCGATTTTTATCAATGGCGTTGAAGGCCATGTGGCGGTGCGGGATTGGATGACGACTGCTGATGAAACTGCGCGGCGCAAACAAGGCAATATTGAAACTCTTTCGCTTTCTAAAGATGCTGTGGAAGTTGATGCGATTGTTTCTACTATTGGCTTTCCTTTGGTTGGCGGGCCTGCTGGTTCGATGGAAGGTGGAAGGCAGGTGGAAGTTGCTAAGCGGATTTTAACTGCTAAAAATGTACCTTATTTTGTGTCCGCACCTCTGCTGATTCAGGATATCCATTCTTGGACTCGTCAGGGGATTGGGGGTTTGCAAAGTGTGGTATTGTATGCTTTGCCTGAGTTGGATGGCGCGATCGATCCTGTTCCCCTGGGCGGTTTGGTGGGTGAGGATATTTATCTGGTGCCCGATCGCGCGAAACGCCTGACAAGTAGAATTAACAATTGGGTGAAGTTGCGCCAAACTCCGCCATCTGAAAGGAAAATTGCGATTATTCTCTACGGGTTTCCTCCCGGTTACGGTGCGGCGGGTACGGCTGCTTTATTAAATGTACCGAAATCGCTGCTAAATTTCCTGCACAAACTTCAAGCGGCAGGTTATACAGTTGGAGAAATTCCGGCTGACGGTGAGGAGTTAATTCGCAGGGTGAAAGAGGCGGATGATGCTGCAACCGCAGATGGGGGCGGATTAACGCGGATGAACGCAGATGGGAGGGGAGGGTTTGGCAATACTGTTAATGTTAAAAATCTGGAGAAGTGGCTGGGGTATTTGTCAATAAGTCGTATTGAAAAACAGTGGAAATCTTTGACTGGTACTGGGATTAAGACTGACGGCGACGAGTTCCATATCGGTGGCATTCAACTGGGGAATGTTTGGATAGGTTTGCAGCCGCCGCTGGGGATTTCGGGCGATCCGATGCGCTTAATGTTCGATCGCGATTTGACGCCTCACCCTCAATACGCTGCTTTTTACAAGTGGCTGCAAAATGATTTTCAAGCTGATGCTGTGGTTCACTTCGGAATGCACGGCACTGTTGAATGGTTGCCCGGTTCTCCTCTGGGAAATACTGGCTATTCTTGGCCGGATATTCTGTTGGGAAGTTTGCCGAATCTTTATATCTATGCTGCTAACAATCCCTCGGAATCGATGTTGGCAAAACGGCGCGGTTACGGTGTTTTGATTTCTCACAATGTGCCGCCATACGGTCGCGCTGGCTTGTACAAGGAATTGATGGCTTTGCGGGATTTGATTGCGGAATATCGAGAAGATACAGCAAAGAATTATGTGCTCAAAGAGGCTATTTGTAAGAAAATTTTAGATAGCGGTTTGGAGGCTGATTGTCCGTTTGATGAGGCTCGCAAGTTGGGGATTGCTTTTAGTTTTGAGAATGTGGGAATGTTCAGTGCTGATGCTTTTAACCGCTATTTGGTGAAGCTTTATGAGTATTTGCAGGTGGTGGAATCTCGCTTATTTTCATCGGGTTTGCACGTTTTCGGAGAACCGCCTAATTCTGAGGAAATGACCTCTTATCTTGAGGCTTATTTTGGGGAGAGGTTATCACAGGAACAGGTGCAAAAACTGGTTTTTGAAGAAAATGAACCGCAGAAGTGCAGAGGGCGCAGAGAAGAAGAGAAAGAGGGGTTTGGTGGGGTTTTTGAGGAGGGTTTGCTAGTTAGGGATTTGTTGTTGCAAACGACGGATGAGTTGACTAATCTTATGCGAGGTTTGAATGGGGAATATATTCTTCCTGCACCGGGTGGGGATTTGTTGCGGGATGGGGCTGGGGTGTTGCCAACTGGTCGAAATATTCACGCTTTAGATCCTTATCGGATGCCTTCTCCTGCTGCTTATGAAAGGGGGCGCGAAATTGCTCGAAACATTATTGAGAAGCACCTTCAAGAACATGGGAATTATCCTGAGACTGTGGCGGTGATGTTGTGGGGTTTGGATGCGATTAAAACGCGGGGCGAATCTATTGGAATTCTGCTGGAATTGGTGGGGGCTGAACCTCTTAAAGAAGGTACTGGCCGCATTGTTCGCTATGAGTTAAAACCGTTAGCTGATGTCGGTCATCCCCGCATTGATGTGTTGGGAAATCTTTCGGGTATTTTCCGAGATAGCTTTGTGAATATTATTGAATTGTTGGATGATTTGTTCGTACGGGCGGCGGATGCTGATGAACCGGAATCGGAGAATTTTATCCGCAAACACGCTTTGATTTTGCAAGCACAAGGCGTGCAGAATTATTCGGCAAGGTTGTTTTCTAATCCGGCTGGCGATTTTGGTTCTTTGGTTAACGATCGGGTTGTTGATGGTAGTTGGGAATCGGGGGATGAGTTGGGGAAGACTTGGGAAAGTCGCAATGTTTTTAGTTACGGGAGAAAGGATAAGGGGGAAGCGAGGCCGGAGGTTTTGACTCAGTTGTTGCAAGGGTGCGATCGCATAATTCAAGAAATTGATTCTGTTGAATACGGTTTGACTGATATTCAAGAGTATTATGCCAATACTGGCGGTTTGAAGAAAGCCGCAGAAAAGCAGCGCGGCAAAAAGGTTAACACGAGTTTTGTAGAAAGTTTTTCTCAGGATACCACGCCGCGCAATTTAGAATATTTGCTGCGCTTGGAATATCGAACTAAGTTGCTAAATCCTAAGTGGGCTAACGCGATGGCAAATCAAGGTTCTGGCGGCGCTTATGAAATTTCGCAGCGCATGACGGCGTTAATTGGTTGGGGCGGAACGGCTGATTTTACTGATGGTTGGGTTTACGATCAGGCGGCTGATACTTATGCTTTGGATGAGGAGATGGCGGAGAAGTTGCGCGAGGCAAATCCTGAAGCTTTTCGCAATATTGTAGGGCGAATGTTGGAGGCTAACGGGCGGGGTTTTTGGCAGCCGGATGCCGATAAGTTGCAGCAGTTGCGCGAGTTATATGAGTTAACTGATGAGAAGATTGAAGGGGTGACAGTATAGTTTTTTTAGTCTAAATATTTAGGGGCGGGCTAGAAGCCCACCCCACAATAGTTTCCAATTTTTTCAGGTGCACGTTAGAGGCGCGGCTATTAAATACCCCGATCGCCCTGCGGTTTTGCTACCGGAACTGACGGTTTCTTATTGGGAGAGTTAAAAGCTCGATCGACCATATCTCCAAAGGGAACAAACTGCGGTGCCGCCGATTGAGATCCGGTTCTGAACGTTGTAACTGGCCCGCTGCCGTCTTGGGCAAAGTTAATCAATCTCGTTAAAGCATCACCGGGATTTTTAGCATTTCGCTTGTCTAGGGTGAACAGCAGATTTTGAGAGTTGCAGCGCCCCTGTCCGTTTACGTAACAAACTACGGGCAAGTTATTAACAATTCCTGTTGTTAACTGCAAGTTGCTCAATCTTCCGCCATTCTGGGCAACAGCTTTGGTCAATCTATTGGAAACAATTTGGCAGCGCTGCCAAGGTGTATATTCGCGGCCGAACTCGGTAGATTTCCACAGAATCATTGGATCGGTCGTGACATTTCCCCGCCGTGCAATTGTGACAAAATTGCGACCGGAAGTAACGCACTGAAATGTTGTTCTAGTGTTATTCCAGTTGCTCGTTGGAGCTGCTTGCACTTGGCTTGCAAAGGCGACAGTACCGGCGAAAACTAAAGCGGATGCTAATAAGGGTGCAGTGAATTTCATAATAACTCCTGCCGCTAAGGCAGCTAAATTTATGTAGGAAGTCATAGTTGTAGGGACAGGACTGTGTCCCTACCTATTCAATTTCTGCTGGTGGGCTGTCGCACCCGGATATTTTTCAAATATTAAATTACGTTATTGCACCTCATATCTGTAGGTACAGGGCACTGCTGTGTCCTTGTTTCAAAACTTGGGAACGCGGCTTTAGGCACACGGCACGGCCCTTTCCTTGTTCCAACACTTCGAGACTGTGGCACAAGTATTCTAGATAGTGTTTTTAGCTACATTCTGCAAAGCCAGGAGAGTCAACAATGGTAAGTAAAATTACGAAGGACAGCTCCGAAATTGGCTGGCAAATAACTTTTTATGAAACCTCGAATCATTGTTTGCGGGTTGGGGCACACGGGACACAAGATTTTTTGTTTGTTGAGACAGCAAGGAGCGATCGCGATCGGTATTAGCGATCGCCCAATTCGCGGCGAAACTTCTGATGTGGTTGTCGGGAATTTGCAAGCAGCTTCTACCTTGTTGGCTGCTGGCATTCAAAACGCTCACACTTTAGTAATTGCAGGAGACGATGATGCTGTGAATTTGGCAATTTTGATGCAAGCGAGGATTCTCAATCCTCAGATTCGCATCATCAACAGATTGTTCAATACTAGCTTGGGCGACAGGATTGATCACACTTTGCCCGATCACACTTCCATGAGCGTTTCATCGTTGGCGGCTCCGGTTTTTGCCTTTGCAGCTCTCGGAAATCAGGCAATCGGACAGTTGCGTTTGTTCGATCGCACTTGGCCGATTCACGAAGAATATATCGATGAAACACATCCTTGGAAAAATCAAAAACTCAGCGATTTGTGGGACGATCGATCGCGAATGTTGATTTATTATCTGCCGGCTGCTAACAAAACTGATTTAGTATCGGCGGTGCTTGCCGATCGGCAGTGTCAGCAGGGCGATCGGCTAATTGTTGCCACTCAGCCGACTCTCCACAGCCCCCAAAAAACTTTCACTCAAAAACTGCTCAAAACATTAACTAACCTGCACCGATTTCAGCAGCACAGCCAAGCAGCAGTAATTGTTGTACTGACGCTGCTGGCAATGATTGCCGTTGCTACTGCCACCTATATTTGTGTTGACGAGCATATCTCAATTGTTGATTCTCTGTATTTTTCAGTAGGGATGATTACCGGAGCCGGAGGCCATGAAAAAGTAGCCGAACAAGCTCCTGAAAGCATTAAACTATTTACAGTTGTCATGATGTTAGTTGGAGCTGGCATCATCGGCATCTGCTACGCACTGCTCAACGATTATGTCTTGGGAACTCGCTTTACCGAATATTGGGATGTAGCGCGAGTTCCGCAGCGCAATCATTACATTATTTGCGGGCTCGGAGGAATTGGTATCCAAATTGCTAAAGAACTGCACACTAACGGTTACGATATTGTGGCAATCGAGCAAGATCCAAACTGCCGCTTTCTGAACACGGCTCGCTCAATGAAAATTCCGGTCATTCAGGGAAGTGCCAGTTTACCTGCAACTTTGGAAGCTGCTAATGTTAAGCAAGCGGCAGCACTTTTGGCGGTAACTAGCAGCGATATGTCTAATGTCGAAATTGCCTTGAGTGCTAAAGGATTGGCACCAAAACTATCAGTTATTGTGCGCAATCAAGACCCACATTTTGCTTTGATGGTGCAGCAAGTTTTTGAGTTTGAAGGAGTTTTGAACCCGACGGAATTGGCGGCTCCTGCTTTCGCGGCGGCGGCAATTGGAGGCAGAATTTTGGGCAACGGGATGACTGCTGATAGTCTCTGGGTTTGCTTGGCCACATTGATTACGCCAAACCATCCTTTCTGTGGCTACCGCATTCAAGATGCTGCTATGTCTGCTGATTTTGTGCCTCTTTATGCGGAAACTAAGTGTCAAACTCTCCACGGCTGGGATTTACTGAATTGTTGTTTGAGTACGGGGGATGTTTTGTATTTGACGATGCCGGCGAATCGGTTGGAGCAACTGTGGAGAACGCCCTCTGAATTAATTAAAACTTAATGGTTTGACGCGGGAATTTATATTGCCGATCGCTCAATTGCAACTACAAACCTGATAAAATTGGCTCTGTCTAGTAAATAAGACTTACGACTAATCCTCAGAAATCCGGTTTCGTAGGGCAAGTTCTAGTATAAATAACCCACAGAGTCTCAATTAGTTGCGGTTTAGAATGAGAAAATTTTTAGCATTATGTGTGTTTGGGCTGATAATGGCGATCGCCTCTGTCGCTGTCGCCACTCAACCTTTGTTTCTCGCTTATCCTCCCGCCAACCACAAAACTACAGCCGATCGCATCTTTTTAATCGGTACAGCGCCTGCACCGGGACAAGTGTTAGTAAATGGCAACCAAATTTCGCGCACCGCATCCGGGCATTTCGCCCCGACTTTTCCGCTGCAACTCGGCGAAAATCTCTTTACCTTGCGTTACGACAATCAGGAAGTCAAAATTAAGGTGACGCGCGAGTCGAATCAGCCGGAAGCCCCTGTAGGATTGGCTTTTGCTAAAGATTCCCTGACGCCGAAAGTCGATGTCGCGAGTTTGCCGGGAGAATATATTTGCTTTGGGGCGATCGCACCTGCGAATGCTCAAGTTTCAGTGAAATTGGCGGGTGTTACTATTCCTTTAAAAGCGCGATCGCAAGTCGAATTACCCGACAACGCATCTGTACTGTTAGACGCAAATTCCCCCATCAAAAAAGGCGGCAGCCAACAGTATCAAGGCTGTGCTAAAACTCCCCCCACCCCACCATTGGCAACGGGAAGCAATGAGTCTAGATCTTCCCTACCCAAGGCTGAAAAAGTTGAATTAGGAGTGCCTGTATTTGAGCTAACAATGAATGATAAAACTATCAGCCAACAAGGTACTGGCAAGATTACTATTCTTTCTCCGGCTGACTTAGAAATAGCCGAAGTAACAGCAGATCCTGGTGTCGCCAGAACCGGGGCAAGCACAGATTTTTCTCGGATGACACCGCTGCCGAAGGGAACGCGAGCAACAATTATTGGGCGCGAGGGAGAATGGCTCAGACTCGATTACGGTGCTTGGATTAAAGCCTCGGAAGTGCGAATTGTCCAGGATTCAGTGCCTCCGCGATCGATTATTCGTAGCGCCAGCTCGCGTCAAGTTTCCGGCTGGACAGAGGTGTTGTTCCCCTTAGAAACACCTGTCCCAGTCACCGTGCAGGAAGCAGAACGCACCTTCACTTTAACCCTGTACAATACTACTGCTCAAACTGACATTATTCGCGTCTCTAATGACCCGGTAATTTCACGTTTGGAATGGCAACAAATCTCGCCGCTGCAAGTACAATACACTTTTAATCTCAAATCTGCCCAGCAGTGGGGTTACAAGTTGAGATACGATGGCACAACTTTAGTGTTGTCTTTAAAACACCCGCCGACCAATACAAGCGCGGTGCCCAATTCGCAAGCAAAGCCGCTGTCGGGAATTAAGATTCTCATCGATCCGGGACACGGCGGGCCGGAGGATGGAGGTGCGGTGAGTCCAGTGGGGATTAGAGAAAAAACAGTAGCTTTAACTGTGTCAAAATTGGTGCAACAGGAATTGCTAAATCGGGGCGCGAATGTGGTAATGACGCGGGTAGAAGATGTGGATTTGGATTTGCCGCCGAGGGTGGAAATGATTCAAAAAGAAGAACCTGCGATCGCAATTTCGATACACTACAATGCTTTGCCGGATAACGGCGATGCCATTAAGACTAAAGGCGTCGGCGCTTTCTGGTTTCACCCGCAAGCGCACAGTTTGGCAATATTTTTGCACAATTATTTAGTTGCCAAGTTGAACCGTCCGAGCTATGGTGTATTCTGGAACAACTTAGCCATGACTCGTCCTGCCGTTGCTCCATCTGTTTTAATGGAATTGGGATTTATGATCAATCCCGAAGAATTTGAATGGATTGTGAATCCGACAGAACAAAAGAAATTAGCTGAGGCGATTGCCCAAGGTGTTACCGAATGGTTTGCCTCGGTCAAATAATAGTTAGTAGTAAGAACTGAAATCCTTCTCAAAAAATTCATAGTCAGGACTTCAGTTCAGTCAATCCACGGAAATGAAATAATGCTAATTTTTACTCAATCAAAAGCCTTTTTTATTGCAGCCGTCGTTGCAAGTTTTAGCTTCTCACTTTACAGCTTTCCTGTTTTCGGCAAGCAGCAAAGCCTTGCTCCCGCAAAAGCAGAAGCTTTAAAAAAGCAAACTCATTGCTCATTTATTACAGGTGAAGGTGGCGCTGTTAACATTCGCAAAGGCCCAGGCAATAAGTACGCGGTTGTAGCTAAACTCAAAAGAGGAGACGGAGTTAGAGCTGTCAGCAGACAAGGTAATTGGGTGAAAATTGCGGCCAGATTTTCGGGTAATCCTCCTAATGAAACTTTGACAATCCTTGACGGTTGGGTGAACAATCAATTTATTAATGGCTGTTCCGAAGACCAATTTGACAGGTGGCGGCAATAGATACAGGACTTACGTAACTGGCACTATAAGACGGGTTACGATGATGGGTAAGGGCAATCGTAGCGATCGCTATGTGTCAGTTGCGTCCAGGACTGGATATCAAAAAAGTGTGAAAAATCATTAGCGATCGCGCAGACTGTGACGCTCCTGCGTCGCTAACGCGGAGCGATCGGGCATTCGGATTCGCGATCGATCCATAAAAGCCTTCAGCAAGACTGCCCTCTACCTTTCTTCGATAATTAGCTTTTTGACTTACTTGATTTTTTTGAATTAGAAGCATTTAGAGAGTCAAACACCGCTGCATCGATTGGAGGGGCTACGGGAATCTTTGGCTGGGCAACAATCACATTTGCTAGACTACTACTCGTCGGAGTCTCCCAGAAAGATAAACCCTCATATTGAGCAAACAAATCAGGGGGTAAAACGGTTGCACGAGGTTGAAACTCGACTTTAGAGCGCACATGATGCAGTCCATCTGTATTTAGTCGGCGATCGAATTCGTTGGCTTCGTACTGCACGTTGGTAAAATCATGCTCGAAGGGTTCTTCTCCCAGAAATTGATAAATCAGCGATAAAGTTTTATCAGGAGCTTGGCTTAATATGTCGTAGTCCACCAGGAGTAAAGATTCACTATATTCACTATAAAAAGCTTCTTTGAGAGCGTTATAGGCAAAGCCGACTAACCTTCCCGACTGACTTAAAGCTTCGGTGCGCGTGTAAACGGTAGAACGTTCACCAGAATTATTGAATAAACGCGACACATCAAAAGCATTTTTCCTAATCAACCGTTCGACACTATCCATTATCCAAGCGAGATTCCGCACGCAGCAAATCACTTTGGCGTCGGGAAATAGCTGGTGGATTAAAGGCAATTTGCTACACCAAAGGCGATTGGTATCGAAGATAATTGCTTTGTCGGCTTGGGGCTGATAGAAAGTAGAAAAAATCGTTAAAGTTAGAGCTTGTTTTTGTTCTGGTGTAATAAAGACTGAAAACTCATTATTCTCACTCATGGCTTCCAGCATACTGTTGACCAGACCCCCAACAGGACTGCTCATGCTAGCGTGAAATCGGGGATTTTGCCACAGTAAAGCTCCGAGTAAGGTGGAACCCGAACGGGGTAATCCAGAGATGAAGTGTAGTTTCGGCTGTGTCATTCGGTTTTGGTTAGTTACTAAAAATAAGGGGTAACGGGGAAGGGGGAAAGGTTTTTAATCCTTTCCCTTTCCCCTTTTACCTTTCCCCTCTAATTAGATGGTTTTACCCTGGCTAGGCGACAATCTGAAAATCGCTCGCATTCAGTGGTGGGTTGCCTTGAATCGTGGCAATTCGAGTGAACCTCAGCGCCGCAGGACTGTCAGAGATGTAGTTCAAGCCTCCCGTCTGTTTGTTGTAAACAATATTGACTGGTCCGAGACTCCCAAGAAGGTCGCTGAGGGCATTCGTATTCTCGACTACTCGAAACTCCCCACTTTGACTGAATCCATCGCCCACTGCACTATCAATGCCTGTGAAAGTGGTCTTGGATAGAACAATCTTGTCAGTACCTCGCACGAAATCGGTGATGGTATCTTGTCCCACTAATTCGGCGTTAGCTTGGGTGAACTGTTGTCCTGAATTGAAGATAAAGCGATCGGGCCCTGCACCGCCAATCAGGGTGTCATTGCCAGCACCACCGTTGAGCGCGTCATTGCCGAGTCCGCCGTAGAGTATGTCAGTCCCAGCATTGCCGTTGAGGAAGTCGTTGCCAAGGGCTCCGAGTAAGATGTCGTTGCCACCGCCACCATTTACAGTGTCGTTACCAGCACCGCCATCAAAGGTTTCGTTGCTGCTAGTGCCATTGATTAGATCATTACCAGCCTTGGGTTCAGTCACCGTAGTGATGGTGCCAAATACGTTGCTAGTACCGTCGGCGCCGGAATTACGTAAGAAAGTTGGCATCATCCCCTCAGAGACAACAGTAGGTAAAGAGGTGGGCATTCCTTGGTTATTTTCTATGCTGGAATTTACAGTGGACTGCATAATGAACAATCCCCCTCCAAAGCCTATACCGCCATTGGCTCCACTGCCGGGAATAGCTTGGTTGTTATCCAGAGTGACGGAATTGAGGGTGAGTGTGCCACTACGGATAAAAATACCACCTCCCATAGCTGCACCACCACCGCCACCCTTGTTGTCATTCGCGCCGCGGCCGGCACGGCCACCACCGTAGCCGCCGTTGCCGAAGCCGCCGTAGCCGCCGCCGCCGCCGTAGCCGCCGTTGCCGAAGCCGCCGTTGCCGCCGCCGCCGCCGAAGCCGCCGTTGCTGCCGCCGCCGCCAAAGCCGTAGCCGCCGCCGCCGCCAAAGCCGCCGTTGCCGCCTTGGAAGTTGCTGAAGCTGTCGCCGCCAGCCCCGCCGCCGCCGAAGCCACCGTTGATGCCAGGGCTTCTGCCACCGTTGATGCCAGCGCTGCCGCCGTAGTTCCCATTGCCACCATAGCCGCCGTCTCTGCTGCCGTCGCCGAATAGACCGCCGCCACCAAAGCCGCCGTCGCCGAACATACCACCCCCGCCGCCTTTTTGGATAGAATTGTTACTGATACTGTTGCCACCTACCGCTAGGTTAGTGTCAAAAGTTACATTGCTCAAAAAGACATCCCCTCCGTAGATGAACATCCCTCCTCCCATTCCCGCACCGCCTCCTCCACCGCTTTTACCATCCCCTCCTTTAGCGGTGCTAGTGGCTATAGTCAGGTCGCAGAATTTCACGTTTCCCGACTTGATGAAGAACGGACGCACATCTCCACTGTCGACTCGCCCATTGTTGTTGGCATCGCCACTGACGGTCTTGCCATTGCCGATGACCACGATATCACTGTCGGGCAGGGTCTTCATCACCCCGGTAATTCTGGTGTTCGTTTTGAACTCAATACTGTCAACCCCTTCATTCACGTTAGCTTGGCGGATAGCATAGCTGAGGGTGCCTACCGTGTCCCCGTTGCCGTTATCGGTGCTTTGAGTGACTTGATATAGTGTCATAGATTTGATTTCTTCTTTGTTTAACGATTCGATAACCGCCACATGAATTTCCCCTTGGGCTGATCTGGCTGAAGTGAAGATGAATTTTGCACTGGGAAATTGGACGTGGTTAAACCTCTCCAAGACATACACAAAGCAAAATCTGCCACTACAGTTACCTGTAAAGAAATGAGCGGTAAGTGGGAATGTAAAAATACTTATGTAATTGTACTGGGTTGGCTGTTTAAAAGTCAATCCATTTGATATTAATGAGGCCTCCAGACACATTCACCAGTTCGCACTGATTAGGAGGAGCTCCGGCCCAATCAATTGCGGTTTGCCTTAATACGTTACTGCCCCAGTTGAGATATTTCCTCATGTCTTGTAGTAGGGCTTCTTCCTCTAGAACCGCAGGCTGAACTATAACGGCGATCGCAGCCAAGGAAGAGGCAGGGGGCAGAGGGCTATTGGCTGGGGAAAGGTACAAACCTCGCCCCAAGTGGTTGTTTTTTCTCCCTTCCTCTCTGATCCCTGCACAAGAGCTTTTTGACTCGGCTGCTCTGCCTTCTTACTTTCAAAACCTCGATAGCTGTCTTTGTCGCTTCTAGTTCGGAAGCAACATATCGTCTAGTTTGCGAGCGCTTCTGTGTGGCGTGGCCACAAAGAAGAGGTTGTGCCAGTTGCGTAAGTCCTGAGATAATTTGGTTTGTACTAAGGACTTAATTCCTGAGTTTAAATGATGACTAAAGTCCTCAATAGCAACCAAACGGGCAAAGTTTTAAAAGTGGTACAAAAAAGACGATTGCTCTGATTCATTGTTGCATTCTCAACCAGCTAAACACCTGTTCAGCGGTGATATTCAGGGCAATCATTTCGGGCACAGGAAGGACATCGCTACCTTCGCAGAATTGCGGTTGTTGGTTGGGCAAAAACGCTAAAATCGATCGATCATCTGGATCGATTAGCCACCCCAACTGACAATTATGTTGCAGACAGTGAATAATTTTTCTAGTTACGCGATTTGAGCTTTGCTGTGGCGACAGGATTTCGATAGCCCAATACGGTGCAATTCGCAGATCATCCACTGGTTCGCCGCTTTTATCAAATTCAATTTGTTCCCATAATAGTACCGCAATATCTGGAACAATCGATCGACCGCCAAAGGTGCACCGCAACTCTGGAAAAGCGTAAGCTATCTTGGGTTCCTCTACCACTTCATTAATGACACGCAGGAATTGCCCCTGGAGACGAGAATGTTTAGTTTTCGGCATAGGTTTTTGGAGAATCTCCCCCTCAATGTATTCGCTGGCAGGTTTAGTTTCTGGCAGTTTCAAAAATTCTTCCAGGGTCAAGCGCCTAGTTGCGACTGTCATAAATAAATTCCTCAATTCTACCTATCTTCAGTGTAATCCAAAAATTATTTATCTTGCATAAAAATGGTGTTATATATTCTAATTTTCCCGAACAATCTGCTGTTTAAATTCAAACAAATTAGGATTTGTAGGGTCATAAAAAGCCCGCAACCAATGCACGTTTGGAGAACCAAAAGTTTCAACCCTAGTAAAATTTTTCATTCTCGGTAGTTGAGTCTCATCGGTAAAATGGGGTAAAGGTTTATCGATGCGGAAATAGTGAGTATCGCCGTGGACGAATACAACCTGCCCTGGGAAATTGCCTGTTTCTGTTTCCAGAGTTGCGATAAAATCGTTGTAGCCACTTCTTCTTTTGTCCGTCGGCTCGAATTCAAATCCCGGATTTGCCTGTGCAACTAACACAATTCCTTTGCTGTTGATTCGTTTGGCTAAAGCAAAACATTCTTTTATCCACGCTAAGTTAGCCCAATTGCGATCGGCATATTCTGCATCTGCTTCGGGAGTGCGGCCAAAATTGTTGTTGCTTCCCGGCATATTAATCGCGAAAAACACAACGCCGTGATAAATCCAGCGAACATTTTCGCGGAATTTAGCAAACTGCGGGTTTTCGCTTTGACGGGTGAGAGTTAAGGTGCGCTTTCCCAAACTTTGATTACCTTGGTTGAAAATTTCCCGCAGTTTAGCGAGTCTTTCTACTGGATCGTAACTTCCGTTATTTGAACGGTGGCAATCCGTCCATTCATTGTCACCATAAACTAGAATAAATGGAATTTCAAAATTGTCAAATAACTGCTTGCGGCTGACAAAAGTTGCATCATCGCAGACACTAGAACCGTTTTTAATGTCGCCGTCGTGGACTACAAACGCTGCGGGCGATCGATTGATATCTGCAATCAAACTCGGAAAGTTTGCTTCCTGTTCGGCACTGTAGGGCAAATCGCCAATTAAGGCAAATTCAAAAGGTTTATCGCCCGAAGTTTGAGCGTAAGTTAAAACGCCAAAACCAGTAATTGCTACAAAAACAATAAAGGCAAGAATTAGATAGTTCTTTTTCATTTGGTTAGCCGGAAATAAATTAGTTATGATACCATATAAGCCGAAAAATCACTCTCAAAAATCATGAATTTTCGTCGGTTGCTCTCGGTAATTGCCATGCTTTCGATCGCAGGCTGCAATATCCAAACGCCACAAACCAACACACAGTCTACAGAAAGTCGTAGCTTGCGGGGCGGGACGCCATCGCCAATTGCAGCCCCTGTTCCCCCCAAACCACAGTCTGAAATCAAAGAAGCGAAACTAATTGCTGTCGGCGACATCATGATGCACAGTACCCAAACGCGATCGGGCTACGACGCAAAAAAGAAAACATACAATTTTGACACTTTCTTCGCACCAGTTAAAAGTATCCTGTCAACAGGCGATTGGGTCATCGGAAATCTCGAAACACCTTTAGCGGGCGAAGATGCGGGCGGATATACGGGATATCCGCTATTTAACGCACCGGCTCAATTAGCGGATGCTGCTAAAAAAGCCGGATTTAATATCTTGACAACCGCGAACAATCATGCATTAGACCGTGGAGAAAAAGGAGTAATTAGGACGGTCGCTAATCTGAGCGATCGCAAAATTGCGTTCACAGGAACAGCCACATCAGCCGCCGAAGCTTCACGCACTTTAATCAGCACCAAAAACAACATTTCATTAGCCAAGCTAGCCTACACCTACGGCACAAACGGCATTCCCATACCCAAAGGCAAAGATTACTTAGTTTCGCTAATAGACGAAAAAAAGATAGTCAAAGACATTGCCAAAGCCCGAAAGCAAGGAGCAGATATTATCGCAATTTCCCTGCATTTTGGCGACGAATATCAGCGACAGCCAAACACTCAACAAAAACAATTAGTTGAAAACCTATTAAAAGCTGGTGCAGACATCATTCTCGGTAGCCATCCCCACGTCGTTCAACCTTACAAAATTTTTAATTTTCCCGGAAAAAATGGCAAAACTCGCAAAGCTGTAGCAATTTATTCAATGGGAAACTTCATTTCCGGTCAGAATAAAAAATATACAGACTTAGGCGTGATTTTGCAAGTAAATATTCGCAAAAAATTTACCGAAAAAACCACCGAAATTACAGATGTAAAAACATATCCTACTTGGGTACAACGCTACAGCTTGAACAACAAATTAAACTACCGCGTTTTGCCCCTAGCAAAAACTGTCACCGATAAAAAAGATCCACTCTTAGCAACTTCGCAATATCCAATTTTATCAAAATATTTGCAGGATATGAACAATCATCTTAACTCTTTAAATAAACCTCCAGATAAGAAGAAATCCCTCCCTTAAGGCGGGGGGACTGAATAGCACTCTATCTAAGTTTTAGGTTTTAGGTTGGATACTTAGTCTATTCCATCTACCACCTACCACTTATTTTTGAGAAGTGTTTTTTACACGTAACTGAACCAACCTAGAGCGCTCTGAGTTAAAAATCTGTCCTGCAAAACGGCAATTAATTCGTAATTTGAATTTTCTTCGCGGTAAATAGCAGTGCCAGAAATTCCCTGAATTGGAGAGCCATCTAAGAGGTAGTCAGACGCACTTCCTTGCAGTTGAATTGTGTCTGCAAAGGGCAGATAATCAGTAATTAATGCGTAGTCAGCATCGCCGCCAACATTGTAGAAAGCCTGACCGGGCGCACCGAGAACGAAGGTATCCAATCCTGTTCCGCCAATCAGCGTATCTGCATCAATTTCCGCCCCGTAACCGTAAGCAATTATTCGGTCATTTCCGCTACCGCCATCTAAATAGTCGCTGCCATCGCGGCCTACGCCACTATCAGTTAGGATGTCGTTTCCATCGCCGCCGTAAAGAGAATCATTTTCCGTGCCGCCGATGAGAAAATCATCTCCAAACTCGCCGTCTAATTTATCGTTTCCGCTACCTCCAATTAGGATATCATCCGCATACCCGCCCCGCAGTTCGTCATTACCGCTACCCCCATTTAATTGGTCGTATCCATAGCCACCGTCGAGGAAGTCATCGCCATTTTCACCAAATAGTTGGTCGTTGCCAAAACCGCCATAGAGTGTATCGTCATCTTCGCCACCGTACAGAAAGTCGTTTCCGCCCACGCCGACTAGAGAATCATCCCCTGCTAAGCCGTAGATGACATCATTTTCTAGGGTTCCTTTCAAGCTGTCTGCTTCTTCAGTTCCAGTGATAACCATTGTTTTAGTTCCTGAAATTGCTAGTCGGGAGCGCAAATCGTGCGAGCGAAATTGCCATCGAGGTGGGATGGCAAAATCTAAGAGCGCGATCGCTCTCCCTTAATCAGTTATATCTACTTTAACTATTTTGAAAATTTTCGACCAGTCGCTTATTTGAGTGACACTCATTTTAGGGAACTCAACTGCTGAATGAGCCAATCAATCTCCCCTTCCACATCAGCAACCTGCTCAACATCGGGAATCTGCTGGCGCTGCACCATCACCACCGGAATTCCCAGTTCTCTAGCCGCAACAACTTTAGCATAAGTAGCAGATCCTCCGCTGTTTTTACTAACAATTATATCAATCTGGTATTTTAATAGTAATTGCCCCTCGTATTCCAATGTAAAAGGTCCCTTGCTAATAACAATTTACCGTTAGGTATAGGAGTATTTAGTGCAGGAGGATCGATCGCCCGCATCAAAAACCAAATAGTCACTGATCTAGGGTGCGTCAGGGAAAACGATATTACCCGAAATCGCGGTACGGCAGTGCCGTTTCCCTACAAATCGGGCGATCGTTACATCCGACCCGGTTGATTTTACCCGTTACCCGAAATTAGGACACCGCACTGCCGTTTTCCTACCATTAACCGGGGAATCGTTATATCCGATCGCTCGATCACCCTGGACTCCGCAAGATTATGATGGAGTTCTTCTGTATAATTCTCACAGTGAGGACAAACTATTCTTGACGCTAAAACACGAGCGTCGAAAGTAAATTTGTCTCTCAAGTTGAGTACAAGTTTCCACCTTGACTCTCGGCAAGTCGGGAGCATCTCAATGAAAGCAGGCAAGCTAGAAATTGAGATTCTCCCTACATACCTTCGGGCTCTGATGCGATCGGGCGATCGACAAGATTGCTGTAGGGAAACCGCACTACTGTTTCCTGACTGCCGTTTCCTTACCCCCAGTTTTTTTTAAAGTCGCATAAATTTTCAGTAAATACCGATCTACACACTTCCCAAACCCAAAGTTAAAATATAGCCAATAAAAAAAATAGCTCTTCCTAGCTGTTTTTTTGGCAAGCTAAATATCAGGGAGTTCATCTACGTGTCAATAAATAAAACGCTTAAAGGCAGAGCCACTACACCTGCTGCAGGTTTTACAATGATTGAGCTATTGATAATTCTTTTAATCATAGGAATATTTTGTGTGATCGTCGCCCCCTCTTGGCTAATGTTTATCAACAACCACCGTTTAAAGCTATCGCTCGATAGAGCTTATTGGGCAATGGAACTTGCCCACAGCAACGCCAAACGATCCAAAATTTCATGGCAAGCCAGCTTCAAACAAGTAGGAGAAAATGTACAAATAGCCGTTCACCCAGCCGACATTCCCCCAGCTCAAATACCAGACAGTCAATGGAAAAACCTAGAACCGCAAATTCATATAGATCCAGATGAAACAACAGTGCTCCAAGTAAATGAAAGCAACGAGCAAAAAACAAACGGCACAATCCGGCGCGTCATGTTCAACCACAGAGGTTGCCCCGTATCTCGAAGCGACCACGATTGCACGCTAACGAGTATAAGAGCCAAAGGAACCCTAACGCTATATCATCCCAACTTAAGAAACAGCCAACGCTGCATCATCATCTCCACTCTTTTAGGACATAAACGCACCTCCAAACGACAATCAAAACCCAACGAAAACAAAAGATATTGTTACTGAGTCACTGATGTAGGGTGCGTCAGGGAAAACGATATTACCTGAAATCTGGACACGGCAGTGCCGTTTTCCTACAAATTGGGCGATGCTTACATCCGATCACCCGATGAATTATGTTGGGGGTAGGGAAACGGCATTGCCGTCTCCTCCATCGCCTTGTTGTCGATAGCTATATTCGATGTCAATTTCTGACGCCACATCTCAGATATAATCAACTACTTCTTACTCGGCGCAATCTTCTCAATAGAAATCAGCGCCTCCATCACCGACTCCACAATCGGCGCCGCCACCGTACCCCCCGAAGAACCCTGATTAGGCTCATCAATCACCGCCAGCACCACATACCGAGGAGCCTCCACAGGCATTATCCCCACAAAGCTAGTAATAATCGCGTTCTTAGAATAACCCCCACCAGCATTAGCTTTTTGAGCCGTGCCTGTTTTTCCAGCAATCCGATACCCAGGAATTTGTGCAGCTTTCCCCGTACCACCATCAACCACAGTTTCCATCATTTCTAACACCTGCTTAGTAGTTTCCGGCGAAAAAACCTGCTTTGGAACCGCCTTCGGAAGCTTCCAATAAGCTTCGCCTTCCCTATCAAAAAGTCCCCGCACAACGTGAGGAGTCACTAACTTGCCACCATTAGCCAAAGCGCCGTTAAGCTGCACCAACTGCATCGGAGTAATCGAAAAACCTTGCCCAAAGGCCGTAGTAGCAACTTCCACCGGAGAGTTAATAAATTGCTCTCGATTTTTAAGTTGACTGCTTACTTCAAAAGGCAAATCAGTTCCCGCAGTTTGTCCGAGTCCGAGTTTTTCTAAAGCTTGATAGTAAAGAGAAGGTTTCATGGTTCTCATGATGTGCACCATCCCCACATTACTAGAATGTTTCAAAATCTCAGTAACAGTCGAAGGGCCGCGCGCGCCTGCTCTTTGGTAATCGGAATTTTGGATAGTCCAGGGATTCATATAAATCCGACCTTCATCGTTAAACACAGTATTAGGTTTCACCGCACCCGCTTCCAGAGCGATCGCCACATTAATCGCTTTAAAAGTCGAACCAGGCTCATAAACATCAGTGACAGCCCAATTTTTATAGCGCGACAAATCGAAATTAAAATATTGATTCGGGTCATAAGAAGGTTCCGCCACAACTGACAGCAATTCCCCGTTACGGGCATCCATCACAATCACTGTGCCCCGCTTCGCATCGTGTTGCTTCATTTTTTCCTTGAGGGCACTTCGGGCAGCCCGCTGCAAGCGACTGTCGATCGTCAATTGCAATTTCAAGTCATCAAGCTGTACAAATCCCGCCGTCAGCCGATCTGGAACCCAATTCCCATTGCTCGACCTGCTAAACTGAATCGACGGCATCGATCGTTCCAACAAATTCTGCTGGCTGTATTCCACCCCGGCTTGTCCCTTCCGTTCCCCGTCCACATAACCGAGGATATCCGCCGCCAACTCCTGCTGGGGGTAAAAACGCTGCTGCTGCCGCAGCAACTCCAAGCCATCGACCAGACTCTCTTTAATTTGCATCTGAGCGACGCGATCGGCAACCTCTTGAGGCAGAGACTCCGCAATTGTAATACCGCTGTCAGCAAGATTAAACCTGCGTATCAGTTCGGTTTCCGACGTAGTGCCCGGAGTCAGTTCGATCGCCAGCATCGGAGCCAATTTAGCAGCAATTTCCGCTTTCGAGTGGTTAAACAACTTCGGGTGAGCGTAGAGCGTGTACACCTGTCTGTCGATCGCCAAAACATTTCCTGCGCGGTCAATTATCGGGCGTCTCGGTACAAAGGGCTTCGTTTTGAGAGTTTGCTGCTGCTCGGCCTGTTTACGCAGCGCCGGAGCTCGCGTCACCTGCAAATAAAACAAATTCACAGCCAGCCCCAGCCCCCCCAGCATCAACACCGCCCACACCGCCCACAAACGGAACTTGCTGCGCTTTAAACGCTCCACCGGTCGCCCCCAAGATGCAGCCGTCTGTTGTGGCGATCGGCCGAAACTGCCCGAAGATCTAGGTTTGGCTGGTTTTTCCCACCCAGTACGCGCGGCGAAGCTATCCCGTAGGGAATCGCCCGCCTGTTTTTTGCGTTTAAAATTCGGCGATCTGTAGCGGTCAAAACGGGGGTCGTAGCTCATGGCATTAAAAATTCAATAGCAAGTTAGAGCGTTTTAGAATTTAGAATTTATAACTTAAATCTTAAAAGACAAAATTCACTACTTGGGAATGATATCAAATCCGTTAGCGTCGGAATAGTAAATTCAAGTTCGCTGTTCACTGTTCACTGTTGACGGTTGACTGTTCACTGTCCACTGTCAATCGTCAACATCATGTATGAGTGTAACCGGAAATGATATGAGCATTCCCTATCAGGGTTTGGATCACCTACAGTTGCATTCTATTTTGTGAAGTGGTCTTAATTATTTTTAATCTGTAACTTACGGTGGGAAGCAGAAAATCGATCGCGACTTGCAAAAAAGTCAAAAAGGAAATTAGATCCTCCAATTCTCAAGCCCTCGGACACTCAGGCCCTCGGGCGCTCTCCGCTTTGACACAGGTTTAATAGCCCAGCGGTGTTTCCACACCAGCTCGACTCTTGAGAGCGGGCTCAGAATTTGGTGCCGCAACGGGTGATCGAGTTTCAGGGGCCGGCTGCAAGAAAATCGTGTCCCCAGGATTCTGTGGAACCAAACCGGTTTCGGAATTTTGGGCTTCTTTAGCAAGTTGGTGTTTCAAGACTTCGCTAGAAGCACTCAATTGCTGTTCCCGGAGGCGCAGAGTTTCCAGTTTTTGATACTCCTGACTCCAGCGCTGCTCGCCGTAAACTGTCAAGCCGTAGAGGCTCAGAGCACCGCCCAAAAGCATAAGCGCTACCACTGAGGAGGCGCGCTGTGCCTGCAGGAGCGATCGTAACCACACTGGCTGCTGCTGGCGATTGGGCAAGACTTTCAGCACTGATGCCGACGATCGAGCCTGAGCCTGTTCGTCTGCTGGCGAGTAGTTGGGCAATACCGGCCCTGTCTTCGCCCGCCTAGCTTTGGCAATAGAAGTAACTTTGCTTTTGGCAGCACCAGCAGCGGGCTTGCGGGTCGATCGGGAGCGGGGAGAATCCGGGGATCTGATAGCAGCGGTCATAGAGTTCACCAATACGTAAAGTGGGGTAGCTTCAGCTTGATTGAGGTTAAAAGTTTTGTGTCTCCCAGATCGCCAGTGGTGGCTATCTGCGTTCGATCGGTTATCCTTACCAAGGATACCTCACAAGCCAACCAACCCATCCTACCACTGGTCTCTTTGACTTCAGGATTTGCCAAAAAAAAGAAATCTTTGCTGGTTAGCGATAATCTATGTGAAATTTATTAATAAATGCAGTATTGTAATCAACGAGCGAATCGTTGAGCTATTCGTGCCAGCATTGTTTCTCAAGTACACTATTCCCTTCCTTGCGATGGGTTTTCAATGTTAAGGAGTTTTTATGAACAAGGGATTAATTCGTTTGACTTTGGTAGTGGGCTTGGCAGCCGCCCTCGGCGCCTGCGGAGGTGAGACCACCAGCCCCACCAGCCCTTCTCCGGGCGGACCTGGCACTACTACTACTACTCCTCCTGCTGCTTCTTCTCCATCTCCAAAGTCCACTCCACCTGCTAGCCCAGCCCCTGCTCCTAAAAAGACTCCCTAACTAGAGTTCTCCCGGAGTCGGTGCCCAACGAGCCTAGCCTCGGGGTGAAAAATGGTTCGCTCCTCGCATTTTTTCATCTCATCGGTCTAGGTCTCAAGTTGGGTGGTAGTGATTGTCTGATGCTTTTACTACTAAAGTTCAGTACGCCCCCCTACAGCAGCAAAGTCCGCTGATTTGCTGCGTTATAAAAACATTTTTTTTCAACTAGAAAATTTGACCAATAATTTCTTGATGCTACCCGCCACGTGATTTGTCCGTGGAATCAATCCCAAATCCAAAATCCTTGCATCCTCAAGCCCCCGGATTTATCCGTGGTGTCAATCTAAAATCTAAAATCGAATGACTCCCGGCCTGCAGGTATTGAAACTCAACCCTGTGACAGGATGTTTGAGGACATTGCCAATGCTGCTGCCTCAACTGAACATCCACCGGAGGCAAGCGAGACTCGACGCAAATTTTGCACTCTATCCAGTCTCGCTTGCCTTCCCCGCAACTGTTCCCACAGACGAGAGGAAAGCAAGCAGAGACTTGGATGCTCGTCGAAAACTGGCTCGATGACAGCATCGGCATTGCTACTCGATTTGTTGACTACGAGTTTCGCGTCTGTGTGGTCAAGCACATCGAGCCGTCTGTTTTGAGCAAGTTTAGTTATTCAATTGGCGCCGCACCAGTTCGTTATTAACCCTGCCTCGGCAAAACTCGCCCCAGTTGCGCCTCAGTGCTGCTTTACACCTATTGCACCGTCGCTGGTACGATGGTGCTAGTTTGGTAGGCAATTCCTTAAGGATGGCAGATATTGCTTGCTGGTGTCGCCATGCTGAGTGCTTTAGCTTTAATTCCTCAATACCGAGTTAAGCATCCTTGGCTGTTTGAGCGTATTGCCCAAATTCACGGACTTTGTGGGGAAACCCAGCCTCCAGAATCTGAAAGTCTATCGATCAGGCTATTCTCCCTACCTGAAAATTTCAGGTAAACTATTAACTGCTGCCCCACACTTACAGGCTTGACCCTCCTGTCGTGGCAAATCGACAATAGTTTGAAAATTTCTCATATCACATATTAAATAATAAGTCAAGGATATTTCGGAAAAATATAAATTTTTCAATTTGTTTTAATATTTCTATACTTAGATGTTAGCAGCAAAACCCCAGCTCTGCCGCCGGCAAGGCAACAGCCTGCCGTGTGTGAAAGGGCGCGCGCTGGAGCTGCAGCAGTCAAGATCATGCTAATCAGTGGTAGGATCAGCGATCAAAAATGTATCCAAATGTAAAGTGCAGCGCCGCTCTAGGTTTTGAAAGCCATTTAGTTAAAAGATTGAGGTAAGTAGTTTTATGCCCGCGACCGTCCCCTTTGAACAGATTGACCGCATTGTTTGGAATCAGCACCACGATCCATTTGAAGTGCTAGGCCCTCACGCGATCGAAGAAAATGGCAAAAAAGTCTGGGTCGTCCGAGCTTATCTGCCGAATGCGGATGCGGTATCCGTAGTTTTGCCGGAGGCCAGGGCCGAATACCCGATGAAATCAGAACATCACCCTCACTTTTTTGAATGTACGATCGACACCCCAGAACTAGCAAACTATCAATTGCGGGTCAAAGAAGGGGAACACGAGCGCTTCATCTACGATCCCTACGCCTTTCGATCGCCCAAACTCACAGAATTCGACCAGCACCTATTCTCAGAAGGCAATCACCACCGCATTTATGAAAAACTCGGGGCGCACCTCACCGAAGTAGGCGGCATCACAGGAGTATATTTTGCCGTTTGGGCTCCGAATGCCCGCAACGTCTCTGTTTTAGGAGATTTCAACTATTGGGACGGTCGCAAACATCAAATGCGGAAGTCGCAAAACGGCATCTGGGAATTATTTATTCCGGGACTATCCGTGGGAACTTCCTACAAATACGAAGTGAAAAACCAAGACGGACATCCCTACGAAAAGTCCGATCCTTACGGTTTCCAGCAAGAAGTGCGGCCTAAAACAGCATCAATTGTCACCGACTTAGACACCTACACTTGGCACGACAGCGCTTGGATCGAAAAGCGGCGGCACACAGACCCACTGACGCAGCCGATTTCGGTTTACGAATGCCACATCGGTTCTTGGCTGCACGCGGCTAATGACGAACCCGCCGTGCTAGCAAATGGGGAAATAGAACCCCCCGTGCAGGTTTCGGAACTCAATCCCGGGGCGCGCTTTCTGACTTACCGGGAATTAGCCGATCGGCTGATACCCTACGTCAAAGATTTGGGATTCACCCACATCGAAATGCTGCCCATCGCCGAACATCCTTTCGACGGTTCTTGGGGCTATCAAGTAACTGGCTATTTCGCCCCAACTTCCCGCTACGGCAAACCTGAAGATTTCATGTATTTTGTTGACCAGTGCCACGCCAACGGCATTGGCGTACTGGTGGACTGGGTACCGGGACATTTTCCCAAAGACGGCCACGGCTTGGCTTTCTTTGACGGAACTCACTTGTACGAACACGCGGACTCCCGCAAGGGCGAACACAAAGAGTGGGGAACCCTAGTATTTAACTACGGCCGCAACGAAGTGCGGAATTTCCTAGTATCAAACGCTCTGTTCTGGTTTGACAAGTACCACATCGACGGGATTCGCGTGGATGCCGTAGCCTCGATGCTTTATTTGGATTACTGTCGCGAACCGGGAGAATGGCTGACCAACCAGTACGGGGGCCGGGAAAATATCGAGGCGGCAGATTTTCTGCGTCAAGCGAATCACGTCATTTTTAGCTATTTCCCAGGGGCGCTGTCGATCGCCGAAGAATCTACCTCTTGGCCGATGGTATCTTGGCCGACCTATGTAGGGGGTTTGGGTTTCAACCTGAAGTGGAACATGGGTTGGATGCACGATATGCTCGACTACTACCACATGGACCCGTGGTTCCGCCAGTTCCACCAGAACAACATAACTTTCAGTATGTGGTACAACCACAGCGAGAATTTCATGCTGGCTTTGTCCCACGATGAGGTAGTTCACGGCAAAGCCCACATCATCGGGAAAATGCCAGGGGACGAATGGCAAAAGTTTGCAAACGTGCGGTGTTTGTTTACTTTTATGTTTGCTCATCCCGGAAAGAAAACGATCTTTATGGGGATGGAGTTCGGCCAGTGGCAAGAGTGGAACGTTTGGGGGGATTTGGAGTGGCGTTTGCTGCAATTCGAGCCGCACCAAAAGTTGAAGCTGTTTTTTAAAGATTTGAACAATTTGTACCGCAGCGAAACGGCACTTTACAGTCAAGATTTTGCTGAGGATGGGTTTGAGTGGATTGATTGCAGCGACAACCGACACAGTGTCGTGGCATTTGTGCGCCGAGAGAAGGATGGCGACGAGTTTGTGGTGACGGTGTGCAATTTTACGCCGCAGCCGCACTCTCACTATCGCGTAGGAGTGCCGGAACCAGGTTTCTATACGGAGTTGTTTAACAGCGACGCGCGGGAATACGGCGGCAGCAATATGGGGAATTTGGGGGGCAAGTGGACTGAGGAGTGGTGGTTCCACAACAGTGCTTATTCGATCGACTTGTGTTTGCCACCTTTGGGGGTCTTGATCTTAAAGCTTGATCGGGCAAAAACAACAGCAAAATCTCAACAGTTTTAAGTTGTGAGTCATGAGAGTTTTGAGTTAAACATCAAAACTTTATTAAACCTAAAAATTTGAGGGTATTTAGAAACCCGGTTTCTTGGACAAACCGGGTTTTTTCTGTTTTGTTGTTGCGAAAAAAGGAAGTTCTGCAACGGATTCGCTTTCTTCGGATTTAAGGAGTTTAATATTAATTCCGGTTGCATCGGAATGATTTAACCGCAGAGTACGCAGAGATCGCAGAGGAAGAGAAGAGAGAGATGAATAATTTCGATGCACACAGAAAGGATATAATAACTCTTCTAAATACTTAGGCTACCCCTCGATTCCGATCGGCGGGGGAACCGCGAGGGTATAAGTTCCCAATACTACCGCTAGGCGAGCGTACCTCTTACCAATTTTTAATTTCGAGTATCGGAAGCGCCAAGATTATAAGAAACTTTTGACTGCTCAACTGTTACTACTTCCGAAAGAGATTGTTCTGTCGATACCTCTAAAGCTGGCAGTGGTAGATGCTTCATTTCCCAAACTTTCAGCAAAATTAGATATTCATAAAAAGCTTGCAGCGTGCACCAAGCCAATCCCGCTTGGCCGTCAAGAAATCCGCCGAGTAAAATATACATATAGAAAAAGCGCACCACAGGCCGCAAAGGCAAGCGCAAAGAAAAATCTTTCAAAGCGCGGCGCCTTTCCACCTCTGACGCGCCAAACAATAAATCCCACCAATTTACTTGACCTGCTTCTAATTGACGGAGAGTTTCAGCCGCCTCGTCAGTCGAGTAGCGGTTGTGCTTTTCAATCCAGCGGGAAAGACCTTTGCTGCAAGTATAGTGAGGGTAAGTTTCCTTCAAAAAGTGAGTAGGCCCGTTGCAGACTTCCCGTTCAGTGTGACCGTAGTCAGTAAACCAAACTCGGTCTTTGCGAAAGAGACGCATTTGATAACGGGGATATTGAGTGCTGCGGCGAATCCAGCGCTCCATAAATATTACTTTTTCAGCTACGTAATAGCCGATATATTCTTGACTTTCGATCGCCTTTAAGCATTCAGCAAACAGTGCAGGCGTCATCCGCTCGTCAGCTTCGAGGATGTAAACCCATTCGTACTTGCACGGCACTTCTTGGAGCATCCAAGTCCGCTGGCGTCCGTGAGTTTCAAAGCGGTGCTGCACTGTTTGCACGGCATAGTTCTGAACAATCTCAAGGGTGCGATCGGTGCTGAAAGAATCAACTACAATGATATCGTCACAAAGCAGTGCCGATTCAATGCAAGCGGCGATATCAATCTCTTCGTTGTAAGTCAGAATATAAATTGAGAACATTCCCAGCTTTCAGTAAGGGCAAACTATTGGGTAAACAAACTATTTCTCAGGGATGTCTCGACCAGCGTGATCCCTGCCAGCGCTGGTCAATTTTTGCGGCGGCCGAACCGCAGAATTCCCATACTTCTCAATCCCGTCCAACCAACAGTAATGTAGCCTATCGCTAACAGCAAACTGGTGATTCCCGTCTGCAAACTCGAATTTCTCGATCGAGTTCTTAACTCTTTCTCTTTTTGTTGCTTGCGGGTGCGAATCTCATTACGAGCTTGAGTCGGAAGTGCTTGAGCTTGCTGTTCCAGGAACTTGTCAAGGGCTTTCGGGTCATTTTTCGACTCCTCCAGCACAGCTTTCAATTCCTTGGGAACCTCTGGACTCTTGAGTGCTTGTTGCAGCTTCCCGTTGTCTTCCAGCAGCGCCCCTATCTGGCTGCGACGCTGGCTTTTGAGCTGTTCTACCTGAGCTTTAAATTGAGGGCTTTTAAGTTGTGCCTCAAGTTGACCTTCCGCTTGTCCCGCTTCTTGATCGACTTGAGCCAGAGCATCCTTGAGTTCCAAACGAGTATTGTTGAGGTGAACGGGAACCAGAGATAGGTAAAGTAGACCTAACAAGCTGGAAATCAACAGCGCCCAGAATCGCAAGTCCAGCCAAACGTTGCGTCGCTCAATAGAGACTCCACTGCTGCTGTCCACCCAAAAGCCAGTCATCAGGAGGGCAATACCGATCAAAGGAATAATGCCCTTGTCAACTATCTGAGTTGCTGCAGTCAACTGCCAGCCTCGATTGAGAAGGTCTGAAGTTTCTCCCGGCAGCGACAGAACAATGCAGTCAAGCAAAGCAGAGAGAATCAAGATAATCCCCACTACTTTGAGAGTTCGAGCAGCTACTGAAGAAAATTGACGGCTATTACTTGCTTTCATAATTCGTGTTAGATAATTCTACACCCTTAGATTCAAGGGGGTATTTGAGTGGATTTTGTTGAACGAGTTTAGCTATTTTCCACCAAAATAGCTGCTTCGAGTACCGAACTCGACTTTCCTCTGGGTTTTCACAGGCTGCGGTTACGACCCAAAAGGTCGAGTTTTTGCACAGCTATATAGAGTTGGACACAGAAGTCTGTGCGCTTCTGGGTTGGCTGTAAAGCTTGGTCAAGATTGCGCCCAGACACGGCAGCAAGCAACTGCTGGCTTCTTCTATAGTCTGACGAATCCAGCGTAAAGATGAGTTCTGCACGCTTGGGTTCGGTGCTTTTAACTAGCTTTCGCTCGCGCGGCGGTGTCAGAAATAATAGACACAGGAGGAGCGCGTTTCGTTGGGTTTCACCCCCTAGGGCTCTCACTCCCCGATCGCCTGCCCGATGCAGGGGAACTAAATCCCTTGTCTTATAGTAATTGATATAAGAGAGGGCGGGAATAAATAATTGTTTACCAACTTTTTTAACGTCCAATTACCAACAGCAGGATATGGCAGTTACCGATAGACGACTAGCTGTTTTTTACTGGAAATTATGTTTTCCAAATCAGCTTCGCCGTTGGTAACTTTTACTTATATTTTTTAGTTTAACAGTTACCAATTACTAATTAATAGTAAGTCAGAGATAACTATTAATTAGTGGAAAATAGACTGATTTATTTTTTAATAACGAAAGTGCAAACTATCACATTTTTTGGTAGGATAATTTTGAGTGCTGTTAAAATTGGGTGGTAATGACTGCAATGATTTCTGATGTTTATACGTTGAGAGAACTTGAAAGATTGATCGCATCCGATCCGGACAAGTGGCGTCCGATCGTGTTTACTAACGGCTGCTTTGATATCCTGCACTGCGGTCACGTCCGCTATTTGCAGGCGGCAAAAAATTTGGGGCGATCGCTCGTGGTGGGATTGAATAGCGACGCCAGCGTGCAAGCTATCAAACCGCAGCAGCCGGGATTGCCACCCCGCCCGATCGTACCGGAAAATCAGCGAGCCGAAGTGTTGGCCGCCCTCAAACCAGTAGACGCCGTAATAATTTTTGCCGAGATTACAGCAATTAAACTGATAAATATCCTGAAGCCTGATATATACGTTAAAGGAGGCGACTATCAAGTCGAAACTCTGCCGGAAGCACCGGCTGTTATCGCCGGAGGTGGCAAGATTTCCTTAATCGAAATAGAAGTTCCGAGTTCTACCAGTGCGATCGTCAAACGCATTTTACAATTAGGTACTTAACCCTCGATCGCAAACAGCAAACAGTGAGCTAAACTCAGAAGTTGCCCCATCATCAAAAAACACGCTTGGTGCGCGCGTGCGAAGCTATCCCGTAGGGAATCGCTCGTACAACTTCATTCCAATTGCTAAGCAGGAGATAATTTTAATGGAACTCACAAGCAATAACACGATCGCGGAAATCCTACAAAGACACAAAGCAGAGTTACTAGCAGACTGGCTCAAAGAACTGCAAAATACCGGGCTGCGGCGGGACGACTTGATGAGAGCCAAAGAATTGCGCTCCGAGTGTCAAGAGTTCCTGCAATTGCTCCACATTGCAGTGGGGCACGGTAACTTTAGCGACATCCAGACACCCGAATGGGAAAATATGCGGGTGTTGCTAGCAGAAGTTTCGCGATCGCGCGTTCAGAGAGGCTTTACTCCCTCAGAGATAGCGAGTTTCATTTTATGCTTCAAAAAGCCATTGTTTGATCGGCTTTGTCATGAACTGACACAAAACCGCGACGCACTTGTCGAACAACTTTGGCTTTCCACCAGTTTATTAGACCAGCTAGGCCTTTGGGTGACAGAAATTTTTCTCAAAGCTCGCGAAGAAGTCATCGAACGCCAGCAGCAAGAAATGCTCGAATTGTCAACACCCGTAGTCAAACTTTGGCAAGGCATTCTCGCTTTACCCATGATCGGGACTCTCGACAGTGCCCGCACTCAAATAGTAATGGAAACTCTGTTGCAGGAAATCATGGAAACCGGCTCAGAATTTGCAATTTTAGACATTACAGGCGTGCCGACAGTTGACACTTTAGTTGCTCAACATTTATTAAAAACTGTCGCCGCCGCCCGTTTAATGGGTACTGAGTGCATCATCAGTGGCATTCGTCCGCAAATAGCTCAAACCATAGTTCATTTGGGAGTTGACTTGCAGGATATTCTCACAAAAGCTACTTTAGCAGATGCTTTTAAGGTCGCGTTGCAGCGCCAAGGTTTAACTATAAAAAATCTTAAAGAGGAAAGATAAACATATTGCATTCTGACAGGTAAACCCAAGTAAAACTTAACGAATAGGTGAATTTGTGGAACGAATACCGATTCTTCAAATGGGAGAATTTTTGCTAGTAACAATTCAGGTAGATATGCATGATCGCTTAGCAATGACGCTGCAAGATGACCTGACAAACCGCATCGTCAAAACAGGTGTCAAAGGTGTGTTAATAGAAATTTCTTCTCTCGAAATTGTTGATTCTTTTATCGGTCGTATTATCAACAATATCGCTAGTATGTCGCGAATTTTAGATGCGGAAACAGTTGTGGTCGGGATGCAGCCAGCGGTTGCTATTACGCTCGTTGAGTTGGGACTTTCCCTGACAGGAGTTCGCACAGCTTTAAGCGTTGAAAAGGGCATGATTTTGTTGCGAAAATCCTTGGGTTTGTCTCTTGACGAGCAAGCGTAAGCAGTCGATTAATTGTCCCCTGACTAAGGCACAGGCAGTCAATAAAGCTAGTTTTTTTGTAGATACCTTGTTGACAAACTGAAGATTTCTTAGGAGAGGGCTTACGCACTCAAGGGGGTTAAATCAAGGGTTTGAGATTCCTGCACTATCTTCTCTTTTGAGAGAAAATCGTAGTAAGTGCGTAAGTCCTATTAGGAGAAACTAAGTTGATGAGCGTAAGTCCTATATTTTGGGGAGAAGTTCTATTTTGGTACAGTAGCCGCCATGTCAAAACGTGAGACACTAGAAATCCGATCGTCATCCGATATAGTCCACGTCCGACAGCAAGTGCGAACTTGGGCTGTAGCAATGGGATTCGGTTTATTAGACCAAACTAAAATCGTTACCGCAGCCAGCGAACTCGCCCGCAATACTGTAGAGTACGGCAAAGGGGGAACTGTAACTCTTGAAACGCTCGAATTAGGAACGCGCAAAGGGCTACGACTGATATTTGAAGATAAGGGGCCGGGAATTCCAGACATCGAATTGGCTATGACTGACGGTTATACTTCTAATCAGGGTTTGGGTTTGGGGCTCAGTGGTTCTAAACGGTTAATGCACGAATTTGAGATTGTTTCCAAAGTGGGTAAGGGGACTAAAATTGCGATCGTCCGCTGGCGGTGAACCAGTAATAGGATTTGAGAGTTGAGATTTTTGATTAAACCATTGGGAATGACCGAAAGTATCCAGGATACAAGCCCCCGGATGAATCCGTGGGGTTAATGCTTCAATTCTAAAATCTAAAATCTAAAATCTAAAATCGATTGAGTGAGGACGATCGGGGTTTGGAGCTTGCGTATAGTTGTATTATTTTTTAAATTGGTATAAAGAGTAACAAGCAAAGCCAAGAAGTGATTCTTGGAATCCCACACCATACCCGGAGAGGGTTGGCGTATGGAGGATTTCATTATGAGAACTGATAAAAAATGATAGATGCCGTAGCCTTGCCCGTAACAGAAGAAAGTCAAGTCGGAGAAGCGCGGCGAATCGCAGTCGCCCTGGCGGCCGAAGTCGAATTTAACGATACCGATCGCGGTAAAGTAGCAATTGTTACCACCGAAGCAGCAAAAAACGTGGTCAAACACGCCCGCGAAGGAGAAATTTTGCTGCGAACATTAAAAACAGCGGCAGGATATAGCATTGAAATAGTAGCGCTAGACCGGGGGCAGGGCATGGCAAATGTCGCGCTGTGTCTGCGGGACGGTTTTTCTACAGCGGGAAGCCCTGGAACTGGATTGGGGGCAATTAAACGCCTCTCTACTTTTTTTGATATTCATTCTGTACCAAAACTCGGGACAGCCTTATTAGCGCGGCTGGAACCGACCCAAAATAGCCGGGAAGCCTTCCAAAACAGCAATTACTTGGAATTTGGGGTCATCCACTTGCCCAAAGTAGGAGAGCAAATTTGCGGGGATTCCTGGGCGGCGGTAAATCACCTTGACAAAAACCTGATTTTAGTTGCAGACGGGCTCGGCTACGGGGATTTGGCGGAGGAAGCGTCTCGCGAAGCAGTGCGGGTATTTCAAGAAAACGCCAAACTCGGGCCGAAAGCAATTTTAGAGAAGGCGCACACTGCTTTAAAAAATACCAGAGGAGCGGCTGCGGCGATCGCCCAAATAGATCCTACCCAACAAACAATTTGTTTTGCCGGAATTGGCAACATCAGCGGTGTAGTTGTCACAGATAACCAAAACCGCAGCATGGTTTCCTACAACGGCACAGTTGGACATATGATGCGAAAAGTAGCAGAATTTGTCTATCCTTGGTCGCAGCAGTCCCTACTCATCATGCACTCCGACGGTTTGGCGGCGCAGTGGAATTTAAACCGCTACCCGGGTTTAGCCTCCAGACATCCTGCTTTAATCGCAGCCGTGCTCTACCGGGACTTCAAACGCACTCGCGATGACATGACAGTTATAGTAGCCAAGGTGAGAGAAGCAGCGTGAGTTACCCAATCCTGACGACGGAAGTCCGCTTTGAACAAGACATCGTACAAGTACGCCAAAGAGCTCGCCAAATTGCTAAAGGGCTGGGATTCGATTCCCAAGTACAAACCCGCATCGCCACAGCAGTTTCCGAAATTGCCCGCAATGCTTTCAAATATGCAGGCGGTGGCAAAGTAGAATTCATTGTGGAAGGGGAATCGCCCCAAATTTTTCGGACTCGGATTTCTGACACCGGGCCGGGAATTGCTGATTTACCGGCTGTGTTAAGCCCCAATTTTCGATCGCAAACCGGCGCGGGACTTGGTTTAGCTGCAGCGAAACGGTTGATGGACGAAGTGAAAATCGACTCTGGGCACGATCGCGGAACGGCTGTACAATTAATTAAACAGTTTTCCAAAAATATGCCTGCGCTGAGTGCGATCGAACTAAATCAATTAGTTGACAAACTAGCGCGCCAAATTCCCGAAGATCCCTATGCCGAAATTCAGCAGCAAAATCAAGAATTACTACGCACTTTAGACGAACTCCGCCAGCGTCAAGAAGAACTCGTACAATTAAATCAACAACTAGAAGATACCAATCGCGGAGTTCTGGCACTCTATGCTGAATTGAACGACAAAGCCGAATCTCTCCGGCGCGCCAGCGAACTCAAAACCAGCTTTCTCTCCAATATGAGCCACGAGTTTCGCACTCCGCTAACGGCAATTATGAGCCTTTCCGAAATATTGTTAAATCGTCTCGACGGAGAACTTTCAGCCGAACAGGACAAGCAAGTAAATTACATTTACAAATCCGCCGAGTCTCTCGCAGAACTTGTCAACGACTCGTTAGATTTAGCCAAAGTGGAAGCCGGAAAACTAACTGTTCGCGTGGCTGATTTTGAAGTCGAAGATTTGTTCAGCGCCCTGCGAGGAATGATGCGCCCCCTGCTTCCCCCAAACTCTGCCGTTTCTATAATTTTTGAAGATCCTATCGAACTTCCAATCCTTACAACCGACGAGGGAAAAGTTTCTCAGATTTTGCGAAATCTGATTTCTAATGCCCTCAAATTTACCGAAGCAGGTGAAGTTCGAGTTGCTGCGGAAATAGGAGAGGAGGAAACAGTTACTTTTTCAGTAGCAGATACCGGCATCGGCGTTGCCCCAGCCGATCAAAGGCGGATTTTTGAAGAATTTGTCCAACTCGAAAATCCCTTGCAGAAGGGCGTCAAAGGCACGGGATTGGGATTGTCTTTGTGCAAAAAACTGGCGGAATTTCTAGGGGGAAGCATTGAAATCACAAGTTCACCCGGAGTGGGTTCGACTTTTTTTGTTACACTGCCGATTCTGTATCCTGGAGAGGAAGAAAACCCTTTGGAAATGTCGGCTGCTAAGGGAGATGAAATATCGCTGGCAAGCTCAAATTCTCGTAGCTTGCGGGGTTCCGGGCGCTCGCCAGCGGCAGATTCAGCAGCAAAAGTTTTGATTGGGGATGATGAAGATAGTTTTTCGGTATTTGCTGAAAAACTTGCTGGCAGAAATTCATTGTACTGCGATATAAACACCCACGGTGCTGCAAATTTGCGCTCGGCAGCTCTTTGAGCAACCGCCAGCAATTTTTATCGACATTATGATACTGACTCTGACCGAATTTGAGGTTTGAGAAGGGTTGAAATGCGATCGAACTACTTGTCAAATACCTGCTATCGTGATGAATTCAAAACATTTTGGGTTACATCACTTTTTTGCTGTACGGGATACTAGGCTTGCACGGTGAAAAATATTATTCCGATGCGAAGGGAAACGATATCAGGAATTGTAGCTTTTGAGAACTGAAGTCGGATGCTGCGAACGTAATTATATTTTTTTCACCAAATTTTATATTGTTCGTAACAGAGTTAATTTATAGCAAGCAAGATTTATTTAATTTGCAACAGAATTTAACTTTGTGCTGTAAAATGTAGCAGTTCTCAGTTGCAGACTATATAGTAGGGACTTACCGAGGGCCTATTTTCGTGTCGGCGATCGGCTAAAATCCCTGATAAATCTCGTTCTTAGCAAAGTCTCGATTAATAAAAATAATGCCACAGTAGACCCGTAATCCAAACCCATACAAAATAAGCCATTCCCAATTCTAAAATCTAAAATCTAAAATGGTATGACTTTCATCTCCCTTCAATATGCCCTGTTTCTGTTAGTTTTGTTCGCGGCTTACTGGTTGGTTCCGGTGCGGTGGTGGCGGCTGTTTATCATGCTGGCGGGTAGTTTAATTTTTTACGCTTCGCTGCAAATTTGGTATATTCCTCTGCTGTTAGTCGGGGCTTTGTTTAATTACTGCTTGGCGATGGCGATTGGGGAACCTCTGGATTGGCGGATTGCTAATGAATCTTGGAACCGCCGCCGTTTGTTGCTGCTGTGGATAGGTATCTGCCTGAATGTGTTGCTGCTTCTGGGCTTTAAGTATGTGCCTTTTTTATTGAGTTCGATCGGCACTTTGTTCAATTGGCCTGTAGCTATCGACGGGGCTGACTGGGTGAAAAGTCACGTCATTGCACCTTTGGGATTGAGTTTCTTTTGCTTTGAGTGCATTGCTTATTTGATTGATGTGTACCGAGGCGCGCCTGCTGCTACTTCGCTGCTGCACTTTGCGGCTTACAAATTGTTTTTTCCCAAGTTGATTTCCGGCCCGATTACTCGGTATCACAACTTGATCTATCAACTGAAAACCCAGCAATTTCCGACGCCCGATCGCATTTCTGAGGGGCTTTGGACGATCGCCTTTGGTGCAGTAAAAAAAGGTCTTTTCGCAGATAACTTAGGAATCTATGTCGATTTAAGTTTTACCAACTTGCAGCGGGCGGGTAGCGAGGATTTGTGGCTGGCTATTTTTGCTTACGGGCTGCAACTTTATCTCGATTTTAGCGGCTATGTTGACATGGCGCGCGGTACTGCTTTGCTGCTGGGTTGGTATTTGCCACCAAATTTTGATTTTCCTTATTTTAGTGCCAGCATAGCTGATTTTTGGCGACGCTGGCACATGACTTTAGGCGATTGGCTACGCAATTATTTGTATTTTCCTTTGGGCGGTTCGCGAGTCGGTTTGTGGCGCACTTGTCTGAATTTGTCGATCGTCATGTTAATTGCGGGAATTTGGCACGGGGCAGCTTGGGGATTTATTGTGTGGGGGGGTTTACACGGTTTGGCTTTGGCAGTTCACAGGCTGACTGATGTGCTGTTTAAGCGGTTGCGGATCGAGTTTTTGTGGGAAAATCCGATCGGTATTGCGATCGGTTGGCTGTTGACTCAGGCGATGGTTTTTGGTAGTTGGATATTTTTCCGTCTTCCAGATTTAAAGGATTCTGGATGGGCGATTTCGCATTTATGGGGACACACTGCTGACGTGCAGTTTGCTGAGAAAGTTTATGGCGAAGCTTTGGGTTTGGAAAGAGTGCATTTAACTTGGATGTTGGCGGCTTTGGCTGCAGCGATGCTGGGGAATTATGCGTTGAGTCGGGGTTTAAAATTGGAGTTAAATTGGCCGCTGAAATTGGTGTTAGTGCCGCTTTTTTTGTATGCCGTTTGGGTGTTGGCTCCCGAAGGGGGTTTACCTTATATTTATTTTGATTTTTAGGGTATTATAGCCGCAGGAAGAAGGAAGAAGGAAGAAGGAAGAAGCAATAAAATCAATCGTTTCAGGCATTAACAACGTCCTAACGGTCTTGGCGGTTGCTATATTTGATTTTCCTTTTATTGCCCGTAAAGTGCGCTAGGCGCACCATACAACTACATTGAGGAGCGCCGAAGTGATTCCCCGCTTTGGTGCTCGGTGCCCACCCTACAACTCACAGTCAACAGTCAACTGTCAACTGTCAACAATCATCTCGATAAGTGCACCCTATAACTGATAAGAGCACCAGTCGCTCCAGCTACCCACATAAAGTTTAGCATTGGGAATCCCAGTGATTTCTAAAGACAGTAAATTAACGCAAGCCGTCACCCCGGAACCGCAATAAACGATGATTTCTTCCGCTTTTTCTAATTCCGTCCACCGGTGTTTTTGTTCCGAGGTCGATCGCACTTTTCCAGTTTCATCCGTCACCCCTTGCCAAGGATAGTTAACCGCACCCGGAATGTGACCTGCAATGGGGTCAATCGGCTCCCGCAAACCTTCATATCTCTCGCTTTCTCGCGAATCAACCAAAACCTTTCCCGGCAAGTCTTTACGCTCTTTTACCGCCTCAATATCTACCGCCAAATCCGGCTGCAAGTGAGCAACAAATAGACCCTCGCGGGGGTCTGGCAAAATATTTGTTACCGGATAGCCCGCCGCTTTCCATGCGTTGAAACCGCCGTCTAACAAAGCGACGTTGCTGTGTCCCATATATCGCAGCAGCCACCACAAACGAGCGGCAAAAGCCAGCCGCGAATCGTCATAAGCTACGACTAAAGTTTCTTGTGAATTAATACCGATCGCGCTCAATTTCTCAGCTAATTCTTCAATATTTGGCAGCGGATGTCTACCGCCATGTTTGCCAACTGAACTGGCAAGATCGCGGTTTAAATCTAAATAGAAAGCTCCCGGAATGTGACTTTCTTGATATTGTTTTTGTCCCAATTCAGGGTCGGCAAGGGAAAACCGACAGTCAATAATTACAACTTGCGGATTGTCGGTATTGGTGGCTAACCATTCAGGAGAAACGATTAAAGTATTGTCAGTCATGATTTTTCACATCTATCTTTTAACATTTATCGGGAAGGAGCTTTTTTATCTGGTTCTGCTTTGTCGGTACGAGATTTTTTAGAATTTGCTTTCTCCGAAGCTCTTTTTTCAGAATTTGATTTTTTAGGAGTTGCTTTTTCCGAAGGTGATTTTTCGATGGGTGCGGGAGTTGGAGTTGGCAGAGGGGGAGTTACGGCTGCTTCTTGAGCGTAAAGCAGATATTTCTGATACTCGATTACTTTTGATTGAGCTAGTTGATGGTTGGGGCTAGAAACTGGTACTCTTCTCATTAATGAGACGGCTTCTTGCCAACGATCAATAACTGTAGTCCAATCGGCCTTGGTTTTTGCCGATCGCCCTAACTCTGCTGCTTTGAGTGCGCTGTTAACGGCTTCTCGAAAAGTATCTGGTGCAGCATCCGGTGCAGTTGCTAAATTTGCTGTTTCATCGGGATTATTCCCCGCAGTTGCTGTCGGCTCGTTTAAAATCTTACCGACAAACGCCGCCACGGCGATCGCCAACATACCCGTTACTAGCCCGACTACAATGAAAGTCGATCGTAGCCGATTCTCAAATGCAGCAAGTTCCGGCGGTTTTTCCTCCTCAAAATTGTTCTCCATCTCTGTGCGATCGTCCATATTAGCAACAGCAGTATTTTGTACAGATTCTCCTGCAAAGCTCTGTGGTTCAAAAGTGCTATTCTCCAAACTAAACTCTTGACTCCAAGCAGCAGCAATCTGACCGCTTTCTCGCCCCTCAACCTTCACTTTACGAATCGAATCCGGCTGCAAATTCGTCAGCTCGGTGCGAAAAAAATCAACTAATGTATCTTCTTTCGGTACTTGCTCGGCCTCAAAAATTACATCCAAACAGTCGCCGTCGAGATTCGCCGAGGCTGTGATGCCTTCAGATTGCAACTGGCTATTGAGCCAAGATGCGATAGCCTGCGGATTTCCCTGCTTGGCAAGTTCCTGAAAATTAAGCTCTGTCATAGCTCGACACCTGATAACACAGAAGATAGAAGGTAGAAGGAAGAAAAAATGAAAAAGTCAGAAATAGTTTTTTGGAGTTTAAAACACAATAACTGAAATTCAACAAATAGTATAATGTATCGTGGCAAATCCCAGCCCACAGATGCAAATTATCACTCTCGCTAGGCCTGGCATCCCTTGGGGCAGGACTTGCATTCCTTGCTAAAAACCGAATTCAGGTTTTTGGTGATGAATCCAAGTTCTCTCCCTCAGCCGTCAAATACTGCTGCTGCAACCAGGTTTTTGATACCGGGCGCGCCAGTCCAGATATTGCAAGCATCGCCCCTAAAACCAGCATCCGCCTGGAAAAATTCTTGATCGCGCGGATGCGAGATGGGAAATTTTAGATTAAAAAATTGTGCGATCGCAGTGCCATCGGCGGACAGCGAGTGATATCATCAGTTAGTCAATATTCAAGTTTTTATAGCAAATAACTCGATCGTACAATGGTAGCAATAGCAATTTTAGCGGCTGGACGCGGCACGCGCATGAAATCTGACTTGCCTAAAGTTCTACACGAATTAGGCGGTCGATCGCTGGTTGAGCGAGTCCTCCAAAGTTGTCAAGAAATTCAAATTACGAGGCGACTTGTCATCGTCGGTTATCGAGGTGAACTCGTTAAAGAATCCCTGATTCGAGGTCAAGAAAGATCAGGAAAAAATATTCAATCTCCTCCCCTAGAATTTGTCGAACAAACCGAACAATTGGGAACAGGTCATGCCATTCAACAATTGCTGCCTCACTTAGAAGGATTTCAAGGAGACTTGCTGGTATTAAATGGGGATGTACCTTTGCTGAGGGCAGAAACTCTTAAACAATTGATGGTAATTCACAAACAGCACCAAAACTCTGCTACTTTATTGACAGCTAATTTGCCTAATCCTCAAGGGTACGGCCGAGTATTTACCGACAGTCAAAACTTAGTCCAGCAAATTGTAGAAGACCGCGACTGCACACAAGCTCAAAAGCAAAATCACCGAATTAATGCAGGTGTTTACTGTTTTCACTGGCCGGATTTAGAGAAAATTTTGCCAGAATTGAAGGCAGACAATGACCAAAAAGAATATTACCTAACTGACACGGTAAATTTTCTCAATCCGGTGATGGCGGTGGATGTGGAAGATTATCAAGAAATATTGGGAATTAACGATCGCAAACATTTAGCTACAGCTTGCGATATTTTGCAAACGCGGGTAAAGGACAAGTGGATGAAGGGGGGAGTGACGCTGCTAGATCCCAACAGCATTACGATCGACGATACCGTAGAGTTGCAGCCCGATGTGGTAATTGAACCGCAAACTCACTTGCGGGGAAATACTTCGATCGCCTCTGGGAGTCGCATCGGCCCCGGCAGCTTGATCGAAAACAGTCAGATTGCAGAAAATGTGACTGTGCTTTATTCGGTAGTTTCTGACAGTATGGTTGCTGAAAATTCCCGCATTGGCCCTTACGCCCACTTGCGGGGACACGCAGAAATTGGGGCGAACTGCCGCGTCGGCAATTTTGTAGAATTGAAAAATACTCAAATCGGCGATCGAACTAATGTAGCTCACTTGTCTTATTTAGGCGACGCGACTTTGGGAGAAAAAGTCAACATCGGTGCTGGGACAATTACGGCGAATTATGACGGAAAAAACAAGTACAAAACTCAAATAGGCGATCGAAGTAAAACTGGTTCTAACAGCGTGCTGGTTGCACCGATAACTGTGGGGGAAGATGTTACTGTAGCGGCGGGTTCTGTGGTGACAGAAGATGTGCCGAATGATTGTTTAGTAGTGGCCCGTTCCCGGCAAGTTGTCAAACCAGGTTGGAAGTTGAAAGAACCTAAAAAGTGAACCATTGTTCACTTTTTAGATGATCAGTTTCCACCCAATCGCGAGTTTCGCACTGGATACCAAAGAAACCGGGTTTTTATACCGGAAGCGATGCCAATCTAGAAGAGATTTTGGTGAAAAACCCGGTTTCTGCGTAAGTCCGCCACCTTGAGAAATCGGGTTGATCGCGATCAGCTATTTTTGGTTATTTTGCTGGTGCAAATAGTTGTTAATCGCTTTAGCGATTTTTGCTTGCTGGTATGGGTTCATCGTGCGGGGTAGGGAGATGCGAGAGCCTCCACAAACTAACAGTCTGATTTCGTACCAAGTGTCATTATCCCGATCTTTTGTTCGATCGACTTCCACGCCATAAATCTCGCACAGAGAGTATTCCGTTACTTTACGTGCCAACAAACCCCGCTGTTTAACAGTCAAGGTGTTTAAAGTTCCATCGAAGCTGTAGATTTCATTATTTCTCAAGACGATCACTGCGATTCCTGCGAGCAAAAATATGCCTCCTGTCCATCCCAACCAGCGATCGTCTTGGCTTAAGCGCAGCAATCGATTTTTTGCATTTTTAACAAAAAAATTAATGTCAGAAGCCACAGCGTTTTGGGTTCCCCAATTAGTGGAGTTAGCAGTGAAAGGAACATTGCCAACAGAAGTCAAAAGTACAACTCTGGTTTTATAGCCACATCTTTCAACTTTAGCTCCCCGCAAAGAATCCAGCTCAATTTCTTTGATGTTCGATCCCAGTAAATTCGATCGCACAATCTGGCACTTTCCTTGTTTTGCCTGCAATCGCTGGCAGCTCAGACTTGCTGCATGATAGTCAAAAGTCAGCGATATCAGTCCCAATGTCATGAATAAACAACTAGGGAACCAAAAATCAAATATGCTTTGAGTCTGAATTATTAATTCACTTGCTGTTTCCTTGATTTTTTTCATTTATCTCACCTTTTGATTCCCAAAATGAGGCTACAGATCGACTTCCTGACCTGGATGAGCCAAATTGTTAACTTATATATTATTTGAAGTCGTTTTTTGCCATGACCCCTTTTATTTTGCTAATAGATTAGCACTAAAATCTCTGGCCGACAACCAAGGTCGCGAGTTTACCTGTGGCTGAGTTTAAAATAGCTTTCCATGATTTAAAGTACATGAATCTTAAAAATATATTAATTATGTTATGGGTAATGAAACGTTAGTTTCGCGCTCCGTAGGAATGTAATCACCCAAGTGAGTAGAGGTTTACATTTTGTTACATAGTCAGGTTTATTTGCGCCTACTGAATTATCGTTAAGCTAATCCGCATTTAAATTGCATGGTCAAATAAACTTTCAGTGGCGTTGCATAATTATAGTATGAATATAGGGAATCACCATGCAATGTCCTGAGTGTAAATAAACCAATATCCGTAAAAACGGTAAGAAAAAAGGAAAATAGAACCACATTTGTGTCAAATGTGGCCGTCAATTTATCGATGATTATGAGTACCAGCGAGGTTACAGTGAGACTGTGAAACGGGAATGCCTAAAAATGTACGTCAATGGTAAGCTGTTCTACATTTAAATTGTCTGTTAAAAAACAATCAAAGTCTTGTGGGGTGGGCGTCCCGCTCGCCCTGAATATACAATTTAAATGCGCGACAGCTTATGGGTTTTCGGGCGATTAGCGAATCAAGGGAGTTCATCACACCACCCTAATAACTTAGGTAAGACTTGTGGGAAAACTATTACCAGATGTTTATGACCCCGAAGTTATGCCAGAAGTCGGTGAGCTTGATGAATTACAGACTTATATCAAAAAAACACAAAATCTGGCTGTGGACAGCCGTTGACCACTTTCGGTCAGGAATTTTAGGATGGGTATTAGGAGATCATAGTTCCGAGACGTTTGAATCGTTGTGAGACAGGGTAAGTGCCTGGAAATACTATTTTTAGGTCACGGATGGATAGCCAGTCTATCCGATGTTTATTCCTGATGAAGATCACATCATTAGCAAGACTTATATGACACTCATTAGAAGATGAAAATACGAGGTTGAGACATTATCTGGCAAGACTACATCAGAAGACTCTTTATTATTCTAAGTGCGCGGAAATGCTCAGGCACTCTATTAAAGTATTAATACATTACCTAAAATTTCAGGATGTTCCCGTTCCGGCAGTATTTATACCTTGATTCAGCAACGCCGAAAATGTATAGAATGCCGTAGCAGGAAGCGTACTGCCATTCGGGATTTCTCTGGGAAAAACTATGAATAAAGTCAATACAGCCATCAAACTACTAAGCAGCAAAGCAATATAACAAGCAATTCGTCGTTTAGTGTAAAAGTAGGCAACAATTGGAACTGTAAAGGCAAGCACAGCACTTAACCATAGACTGCGCCTAGATAACTTGACCAACTTTTCTAATTTCTTTGGAGCGATCGGAGGTTGAGCGATCGCATTGAGAGTCTCCTGTTGAGTCATCGGTAGTGGCGGTGAGGAGGGTTTAAATTAACCTACCACACCGCCAATACATATATAGCGATCCTAAATGAATTGTGTAATTGTTGTAGGGGCCAACCCCCCGTGGTTGCACCGATCCTTGGGGGTAGGCATGGGGGCAATACCCCTACATATTGGTACTGACTTAGGATTGCTATATTCAGCAATTTGTCAACAATTTCCTAACTTTTAGGAGGATAATTTTGATCGCCATTTTAAGCAATAAAAATCAACGTTCCCTTGCTCATTTCCAAAGTATCACCCATTTCCATACCATTGTGAAAAGCACCCAAAATCACCTCGCTAGTTTTGCCTAAAGCGATCGCCCCGCTAGCATCAATTCCAATTGCGCCAAAATCCCGTTGACGTTCGTCAGCTTCAGTAAAAGAACGCTCAAAAGCAGCTTTCAAACTCAAACCATCCGTTACCCGAATCACAATTCGCGCGGCCAAACACTCGTCCATAATGTGCTCGCCAATCCCCGTACAGCTTACCGCCGCACTTTGGGCCGCGTAATTTCCCGCCGGCATCGCCGAGTCGCTAACCCGGCCAATGCGCTCAAAACCCTTGCCACCAGTAGAAGTCCCAGCAGCCAAGCGTCCATGCACATCCAAAGCTACGACTCCGATGGTCCCAACACCGGCCGGTTCGGCCACCACGTCAGCCATTGCTTTACTAAAATTGCCTTGGCGTTCCTGCATCCACTCGTGCAAACGCAAATCCGTCATCGGATCGTAAATCGGCAATTGAAGTTCTCGCAGCAATTCCGCCGAACCAAAATCAGAGAGAACTCGATCGTCCGAATGCTGCAAAAATTGAGCAAGTTCGATCGGATGTTGAACGCGAGAAACATTAATCGCCCCGCTGAAACGCTGCATCAAACCATCCATCAGCGAAGCACTCATCCGAATTTGACCGTCCGACTGCACCACAGAACCAGTACCGGCATTGAATCGCGGGTCATCTTCCAACAATTGGCACCCCCGCACCACTGCATCTACGGCACTTGCACCGTCTTTCAGCAGCGGATAAACTTCCTCCAAAACATCGTAAAGCGATTTCCGCACCGCCTCAATTCCGCCTTTACTGTGTAGAGAACTGCCGGCACCGCCGTGAATAACTAATTTTGGTTGCACTTGTTGCGATGCCATAATTTATAACCTAATAACCTAAAATTTTTCCTTTGCAATCTTAGCTTTGTTCGAGCAACTTGCCCTAAATTCTTAATCTTGAGCCGCCAAACGGCGGCGACGACAACGTTCCGAGCAGTATTTGACCTCATCCCAGCAGTCCGCCCATTTTTTGCGCCAAGTAAAAGGTCGATCGCACACTGAGCACATTTTTGTCGGTAAATCAGATTTCGATCGTTGCTTAGCCATGCTAATTTTGACAATAGATTAACTAATTCACATCTTGTACCATTTTTATGAACAGGCAAGAGGGGTGTTCCACAAGAGTTAAATTTGATTGTGGAACACGCATCTTGCCTGTTGCTAAGGAAACAACCTAATTTCTGCCAAACACCTCCCAAATAAAAATGCTCGAAAAGGCCGACGCCAACATCCGAATAGTCTTAGTCGAACCAGCAGGGCCCTTGAATGTGGGTTCTGTTGCCCGCGTGATGAAAAATATGGGTTTGCACCAATTAGTTTTGGTAAATCCCCAATGCGATTATTTAGGGGAAGAATCCCGACTGATGGCAGTTCGCGCCGCCGACATATTGGAAACGGCGAAAGTAGTCGAGAGTTTGCCCGCTGCTTTGGTTGGGTGTGTCAGAGCGATCGCAACTACAGGAGATGATAGTCGATCGTTGCCAACACAACTAGAAGAACCCGCAGAGGCATTGCCTTGGATCCTAGAAGCCCCCAGCGCCCTCATTTTCGGCCGAGAAGACTGTGGCTTGACCAATGCCGAATTAAACCGCGCTCAACGCCTGATCCGCATTCCCAGCAGCGATGCCTACACTTCCCTAAATCTCGCTCAAGCCGTCGCTATCTGCTGTTACGAAATATACCGGGAAGAAGGAAGAAGGAAGAAGGAAGAAGGAAGTTCGGCAACGGATTCTGTAACGGATGTAACGGATGTCAGTCCGATGTCCGTCGGAAGAGGGAAGAGGGAAGAAGATGCCTCGTTCCCCGGCTCAGCCGGGGAACGCATATCCAGAGGCTCTGCCTCTTCAATACCCGATGTCACAGATAATTTATCAACTTGTTACCAAGAACAACTTGCAACCCGCCAGACAGAAAATCCCTCAATTCCCCTCGCCAGTGCTCCCTTGGAAAATTTAGAGGGATATTACCAGCAACTAGAAACGCTGTTACTCAAAATAGGATATTTGCAGCAGCACACAGCAGCAAGCCGGATGGAAAAATTTCGGCGTTTGTACAACAGAGCCTATCCGACAGTGGATGAAGTCGCCATGCTGCGGGGCGTCCTCCGCCAAACAGAATGGGCAATCAAAACTTACCCACGAGAAGCAAATTCTGATACTCTGAATGGGGCGTTGCCGGAAAATCCAATGGATAGCTAGGAGAAATGCTGATAATTGGGGATGTGAGATTGACGATTTTTTTCACAGAGAACTTTCCTGCACCCACTTGTCACCTTCATAACAGGGTTTCTTGACTAAAAACCTAAGCTTTGCGATAATTTGCGAGCAATAAACCCGGTTGCTGATACCATGCAGCGTCTGGGGCAAATCTAAAATCTAAAATCTAAAATCTAAAATCTAAAATCTAAAATTGATTGGCTGGCAAGCTGAAAAATCTTAAACTTGAACTTTACATTAGTGATGAAGGAGTAAGACGTGGCAGAGCGGTTTCCCAAAGGATCGATATTATCCGTGATATCCTCGATATCTTCTCCCAACTCCGGCTCCAAGCAGCCTAAGTCCGGCAAAGCAAGTCAGTCTGGCAAATCGGGCCGCCGCCGCCCTCCGCAACCGCAAAACGGCAACCCAGAAATCCGATCGCCCGAACCTGCGACTTTGCCACCGCAACAGGGCCGCGGCAGCAGAAATGGAGCCAATTCTCCCACATCTTCGGAAGAATTTACTACACAAGACTTTTTATCCGATCCTCGATCGGCAATTAATCCCAGAAAACCCAGAACCAGCAAAACTCCGCAGTCGAAGACTCGCCAACCGCGCAAAAAAGGCCTCGCTGCTGTTGATATGTTTGAGTTTCCCGATCCCAATCAGGAGCGGGAAAATGTGAGTTCGATCGCCAGCAATCCCAACACCCAGATCCCAACTGCCACACCCCCTACCACCCGTGGAAGTCTTCCCAGTTCGCCCCCAGTTCGCATTTCAGACACGGTAATCCCCGCAGATGCCAAAAAAACCCCCGTGCCTAAACCGCGCCCAAAAGCGAGTGAGAGACCGGGTAAACGCTCTGCACCTCGGAGCGTGCCACCGTTGGTGTACGCTACTCGCTTGCTGATTTTAGGAGTTGGGATAGCGGTGATTTGCGGTACGCTGCTGTCGGTGGTAAATGCTGTGAGTCGAGCATCCACTGTAGCGCCAGAAGAACAAACCACCGCAGGGCAGAAAAACCCAGCCGATAGCGCCTCTGCAGAATCGGCAACCCCAGAAGTGCTGCAACTGAATCAAGAATTAGGAGCTTTGAAAACCCAAGTTCAGGTTTTAGCAACAGAAAATCCTAGCTTGACAGCCGGAATATTTCTAGTCGATTTAGATACTGGAAGCTACCTAAATTTTAATGGCGATACTGCTTTTGCTTCAGCTAGCACAATTAAAGTGCCAATTTTAGTAGCTTTTTTCCAAGCAGTAGATGAGGGCAAAGTGCAGTTAGATCAGGTGCTGACGCTGAAGTCCGAACACATTGTCGGCGGTTCTGGGGATATGCAAGACGACTCTCCTGGCAAGAAGTATTCGGCTTTGGAAGTTGCCCAAAAGATGATTGTTGTCAGTGACAATACGGCGACAAATATGATGATTGAGTTGTTGGGAGGTGCTGAGGTGTTGAATCAGCAGTTTGCCAATTGGGGTTTGAGGGCGACGGTTCTCCGCAATAATTTGCCTGATTTGGAGGGAACTAATACTACCAGTCCGCAGGATTTGATTAATATCATAGCCCAGATTGATCGGGGTAATTTGGTATCCGTCAAATCGCGCGATCGCATTTTGCAAATCATGCGCCAAACTAGAAATGATTCTTTGCTGCCGAAAGGTTTAGGCGAAGGTTCAGTTATTGCTCACAAAACCGGCAACATTGATACAATGCTTGCGGATGCGGGGATGGTTGATTTGCCGAATGGTAAGCGTTATTTGGTGGCGGTGATGGTGAAGCATTCACCGGAAACAGAGAAGCCAGCTCAAACATTGATTCGGGAGATTTCTCGGATGAGTTACCGCTATTTGTACGGTGGGGAAACGCCAGCCGATTCACAAGTGAAAATTAAAAATTGAAAATTCAACCGGGTTTTTTCGGACAAGTCTCGTAGAGTTTATCAAACTATAAATCAGTTTGTATTATGAAACTAAGCATCCGTCTTGCTTGTCTGGTAGCGCTCTCAACTTTAGCCGTTGGAGTCTTCCCCACCTTGAGTAATGCTAATCCTGCTCCTGAATATCAGACCGACGGCATGACAGTGATTAACAATAATATCGAACTCAATCGGGCAAAAAACTTAGCCCGTCAAGCAGCAGAAAGGGCTAATGGGGGTTTAGGCAACTATCGAGCTGAAGCTTCTATGCACGGTACTTCTAAGGAATCGCCGTTTGTTGACAATGGTGATGGGACTTGGACTTTTACTTTTAAGGGTTCCAGGCCTGGTTCGTCTGTCTTTACTGTAGAAACGGTTGTTACGGTTTCTCAAGAGGGGAGGGTGAGAGTCGATTACAATGGGCCAATTCGCCAGTTATCTCCATTGTGAATAACTGTGCAAATACCGGGCTATGCAGTTTCAATCCTTGATCGGGATTTAAGTTAACGGCATTTTTTCCGTTTGTTACAATCAAGGGAATTCCCATCCTCACATCAGCACTAATGCAAATTATCCTAGAAGTTCCCGAGAGCCTTGGCGAAAAACTGCAACAATTGGGCGATCGTCTCCCGGAAGCCCTGGATCGCGCACTTCGGGAACTCGCCCCCGCAGAAACCATCCCCTACCAAGACGATCGCCAAATCGTCGAACTGCTAGCCAGTCAACCCAGCCCAAAAGAAATCCTCGCAATCCGCCCCACACCTGCGTTGCAAGCCCGCATGAGCGAACTGCTCGATCGCAATAAATCCGGCACTCTTTTGGCCAGAGAGGAAGTCGAACTCGATCGCTATTTGCTGTTAGAACATTGGGTGCGTTTAGCCAAAGCTCACGCCTACAAACGCTTACAGACAGAAGCATGAGTTATGTACCAGCCACTCTGCGTCGGCTAGTGAGCCAACGCGCCGGAGAGCAATGCGAGTATTGTCGATTTCCCCAAAAGGCTTCACTCTTTGCCTTTGAAATGGAACACATCATTGCTGAAAAACATGATGGGCTCACCGAAGCTGAAAACCTAGCGTTATCCTGTCCTTGCTGCAACCGTTTCAAAGGAACTGACCTAGGTTCCATCGACCCTGAGACACGACAGCTAACTCCTTTTTTTAATCCCCGTGTCCAAGAATGGTCTGACCATTTTCGGCTAGAAGGAGGAGCAATCGTCCCACGGACACCAGAAGGGCGCGTAACCGCTAAAATTCTGCAATTTAACCTTCTAGAACGCATCCTCGAACGCGAGCAACTTATCAGTATTGGGGAATATCCAGCACCCTACCCACAAACCACCTAAACAGTAGGTGATTATATGAAATCAACCCAACGATGCAGATTGTAGCAATGATTTAGAGAATTTATATTACAAAATAAATGAATAATTTTAATTGTGAAAAAACCTTATAACTGGAATAGTCTTATAGACTCATTGGGTGATTGTAATTCCCCGTATGCTTATATAGTAGCTTATTATCTTTCAAGATTTGATAGAGAGGTTTATCAGAAATTGGGATTTGGTAACATGACTGATACCCATGAAAAAATAGGCTCTCTACTTGGAATTTCCGCTAATACAATCAAAAATTTTAGAGATGCCTTTGATCCTTATCATAAAAATAGGCGGAGAGGCTGGTGGCAGAGAGACTTATGACGCTTTGAGAAAGAAATTTATGAAGGATTTAAAGAATATTCTGAAGAAGAACTCTATGTTTTAGTTTGCAAAATTTTAACCACACCAAAGCTTGATTTTGAACAGCTTTTCGATTCTTTTAGTGTATCAGATGATACGCTAATCTTTCCTGATGAAGTCGGAGAATTAGAGCAAACTCAAACTTTTAAAGAAGGTTCTATCCGTCAAATACAAGTTAATGCCTATGAAAGGAATAATCCCGCTCGCAAAAAATGTATTGAATATTATGGGCTAAATTGTTATGTTTGCCAGTTTAACTTTGAAAAAGTTTTTGGAGAAATAGGTAAAGGTTTTATTCATGTTCACCATATAATACCTTTATCTGAAATCAATCAAGAATATGAAGTTAATCCTATTCAAGATTTACGTCCACTATGTCCTAACTGTCATGCAATGATTCATAGGAAATATCCTCCATTTACTATTGAAGAAATTAAAGATTTACTTAGTAAAAACTGACTTCGTAGATAGATGTCCAAGATATTCTCTGAGATACGAGAGGCTCAAACCCTTGTCGCACAAGCTATACAGCCGAAAGATTTGACCCCCTCAAAAAAACACCTACCCATTCACGGAAATTCCACGAACCGGAAAGCGATTAAACACTCGCGACTGCTAACTGCTCTGCCGCCTCTTTTTCGTTCATCTCGTCGAGTTTCTGCCAAACTTGCTGCATCAATTCATCCAATCCAAGTCTACTAACGGCGGAAATCAACAAAACAGGAGCGCCGCTAATTTCTTTAAGTCGGCTGATTAAATTACCGATTTCTTCGCTTTCGAGGTCGATCGCATCTACTTTATTAAAAGCCAAAATCTGCGGTTTATTGGCTAAACCACGCCTGTAAGCCTTCAATTCTTCCTGAATTGTGACGTAATTGGCGATCGGATCTTCATCGGTAATATCGATCAAATGCAGCAACAACCGAGTCCGCTCAATGTGCCGCAAAAACTCGTAACCCAAACCCGCGCCTTCGTGAGCCCCCTCAATCAATCCCGGAATGTCTGCAAAAACAGTACCGTCTCCAGTCGGTTTTCTGACTACGCCCAAATTCGGGACTAAAGTTGTAAACGGATAATCTGCTATTTTGGGGCGAGCCGCAGACAAAGCTGAAATTAAGGTGGATTTGCCAGCATTTGGCATCCCCAGAATTCCCACTTCAGCTAATAGCTTCAATTCCAAACGCAAAAATTTGTGTTCTCCTTCTTTTCCCGGCATCGCATAATCTGGAGCCCGGTTGGAATTGGTCAGAAAACACTTGTTTCCCAAACCGCCTTTGCCGCCTTTAGCTACGCAAAAAGTCTGTCCGGGCGTCACTAAATCTGCTAAGATTGCCTGAGTTTCCGCGTCGTAAACTACTGTACCGCAGGGAACTTCGATCGTGCGATCGTCCCCACCGGCACCAGTCATATTTTTCGGCGCGCCCCGCTTCCCGTCATCGGCTTTAAAAATCCGGTTGTACTGAAAATCTAGCAGCGTTTGCAGGCTTTCCACCGCCACCATATACACGGAACCGCCTTTGCCGCCCGTCCCGCCAGAGGGGCCGCCGGCCGGTACATACTTTTCTCTGCGAAAAGCTACCATACCGTCGCCGCCTTTGCCGGCTGCGACTTGAATATCTGCTCGATCGATAAATTGCATAATTTAGTCAGTAGTCAATAGTCAGTAGTCAATAGTCAGTAGTTATTATGATACCAGATCCAAGTACCATATTTCTCTTTTTCTTTAGTCCGGCTCGGCAGACGCCAACCAAGTTTAGTTGCGACTTACAGTTGCCCGATAATTATAATTATACCAATTTTTAAAAGTAGTGCAGAGCGAGAGATTGTAAGCGAGCATTTGTAGAGAAACGGCAATGCTGTGTCCGGATCCAAAATTTGCGATTTTTAATAATTTGTATAAGATTGAGGATTGTACTAAGACTTTTATTGAAGTAGTATCAACGCCGTTTTTCTCTTAGCAAGACTTACCTACAAAAACTGAATAAACCGGGTTTTTCTACGGGTGCGGATGGGTGTAACGATGTTTTTTCCTAGAAAAACCCGGTTTTTGCATCCGGGACTAATTAGTAGTCATTGGTTAATAGTTACAGTCATTAATCCAAGATTTCACAAGAATGAACAATGACTAATGACTACTGACTAATGACTACTAACTACTAACAATATGACGATACATCTTCCTTACATTCATCTGCCAAATAGCAGAGAGCTCGAAAGCGCATCCCGACTAACTGTTCGTAAAGCGGATTAATCTGGCACATCGCCGGAATGTGGACGATTTTGCGACCAAATAACACGACATCTCGCTCAAATGGACACTGGGGCGGAATAATTTTACAGACAAAGTGTGCCAATTTTGGGTCGTGAATTTCCCAGCCGTCAAGCCAGTCTTTGACGGGTTGCAGGACATCTTTGTGGTGAGGTTTAGGTAGCCGAGATGAAAGGGGTGTTCCGGCGGCGGGGACATTCGCATCAAAAACTATTTGGCTGCTGGGCCCCTGCGGATCATCGCATTTGCTGTCTTCGATGGTGTGTCGCAGAGCTTCGATCGCCTCTACATTGTGCCCCAAAGCTGTGCAAAACTTATAGATTACCTCGTCTTCGCTGAGCGAGTAGGTACCGTCTGCCAAAGCTACCATGACTGCTGTCCTCAAAAAATCCTCGCCTTTGGCGGTGTCTTTCCCTAACACAGCGGCTAATTCCTCTGGGGCAATAGGTTCAAAGCCCTCCTCAAAAGATACCGGGTGTAGTTCATCCTGAGTTAGATTTGCAATCATTTTTTGCTCGTCTTCGTCAAAGTTGCCGTCTGCCCAAGCAATTGTCAGCAATCCCCGCAGCCAAGCAGTAATCTCTTCATTGGTGCAGGAAGATTTAGCGTTACTCATTAGCATTTCCACTTGGATGTACCAGTCAATTTGTTCGTTTACAGCGGACTCAATATTCCCCTCCCAATAATTTTTACTGGTTTTTTGGTCGATGGATGATCTATTTGTGGAAGGTTTGTGCCTGAAGATTGCTCCAAACGCTTGTAGTGGACGTGTTAAAAGCATATTTGTTTCTCAGCAGCATCGCTGACTAGCGAGCTAATCTATTGGCTAATCCTATTCCCTAAAAAGTCATCTATCGAGAGGAATAGGTTTGTTGAATTCATCTTAACTTTAGTTGCACCCATCAAGATGACGATCGAATTTTATGCAAGCCCGATTGCCATTAGCCACCCAATTTTTCGCAAGAAGTCAAAGGTTGGCAAGGGTTGGATCTAATCAGACACTGGGTTTGTCACCCAGGGGCGATCGAACTTCGCTCTCTTTACATTTTAATATATATTTTTGTAAATTTTTCTGTGCCGGCAGCGTCATATTAACAGCTAGCCGGATTTAAGCTGTTGAAATAAAAATATCTGAGGAAACTGTTACTGCCGGTTAACAGTTGTGATTGCTGTGTCCGCCTAAAAATGAGAAAAATTTTAACTTCGGCGGCACAAAATCCAGCGCAATTCCATGGGCGGACGTGCGTTTGCCATTGGGAAGACATCTCGACCGGTGGCCCAACTTGGAAACCAGGGCGTCGGTGGCCAGGCTCCTTCCGGCAGGTGGTGGCGTTCATATTCAAACACCAATTCGTCGGATATTTGGACTAATGGCAACCCTTCCATTGCGGTGGCGAGTTCTTGGGGGGTAAATAAAGTAGACCAGGAGAGTTGGGCAACTTGTCGCACGAGGGCATCTGGCTGGTAGTCGCCGACGGTTAAAAAGGTGCTGAACAGCAACAAGCCTCCGGGAGACAGGGAATCGCACATTTTAGCGAGGAAAAGCCGTACTTGATCGCTGTCTCGAAAATGTGAGATGACTTCGGCGGCAACTGCCAACTGGTAGCGGGCTGGTTTCATCCGCATTAAGGGGTCGAGCACGTCGCCTTCAGTCACTGTCACGGGAAGGTTTTCGGCTGTTACTGCGGCTTTCAATTGTTCTGCAAAAGCTGGAGCTAGTTCGATCGCATCTACAGAATAGCCCAATCTCGCTAGGGGCAAGGTATTGCGGCCGGTACCGGCCCCCACGTCCAAAATCCGCACTCGATCGGGTGTACCCAATTTAGCAGCCGTGGTCATTAATTTTGCATCGGGATGAGAGCCGAAAAGCGGAGGTTCTCTGGTGTCTACCCAGCTTTTGTACTGTTCTCCAACTGTTGAGCTAGTAACAATGACTTTGCAAGCTAAACCGGTTTGCGGCGGCTGCACTGATTCGTATTGCAGGATCAGCATCGATGCTGTAGAGGTGCGGTAGCCTTGTTCTAACTTGGTGGCTAAAAGCTTGCTGAGTTCGTCTCTGCGGTCTTCGGGCAGGGGTCTGTCGAGAGTGCTAAATAGCTTTTCTATGGACTTGAGATAGTGGTTTAGCATTCCTGGGATGCAGGGGAAAATTAATTCTCCGCGAGCGTTTATGCGAGTATTAATTTTGTAGAGGATTGCTTGCTGGAGAATGTCGGGATTTACTACCAGCGGTAGCTGTTCGGTCTGGTCGATCGTACTTTCGGCGCCCATAGATTCCGCGAAGAAGGAAGAAGGAAGTTCGGCAACGGATTGTGTAACTGATGTAACGGATGTCACGGATGTCAGGAAGAAGGAATCCGTGTACAAGATTTAACGGATTTAACCGATGGATTTTGAGGCTTGAGGTTGGAGGTTCGGGGGAATTACGTTGAGAGCTGACTGTACAATTCAAGAGTATAAAAAAGCCGATTTTAGATTTATTTGGTTTGGTTGCTCAGTCTTTTTAGATTGTATTAAATCAGATTTGAGAGCTTTATTTTGGATAAATCTCAAGTCTAAAATCTCAAATCGACCTAGCCCAAAACCCCAGTAGGTTCCAAAATCGGAGTTAGTATCAAGAAAAGCTGTAGCGGATTTAAATTGTATTTTTCACGGCGAGGTGGAAAAAGCGTCAAATCCTCTCGCCTTCTCCCCTCTCTCCTTCCCCTTGTCAGCCATAACAGGCAATGTATCTGGGTAGCAACTTAAAGCTGTGCTTAGTTGCTGCCGGTAAAAGTCACTAGGGGAAATCTTGACTGAGCTTCAGTCATCGGGCGCCGTCTGCCTTCCTCTTGCCAGTAGTTGATTACTTCTGTGGCTTGGTTGAGGATTTCGACGCGATCGTTATCAGCAATCCAGTGTTTGGCTTCGAGTTCGTTTTTGAGGTCTTCCCACGCATCTTTGCGGGGCCAGAAAAAGTAGGATGTCAGCGGGCTAGTTCCTTTGCCGACAACTTGGTCAACGGCGAGGGCAACATTCTCTTCTAGCCAGAGAACTTTTAAGATGAACTTGGACAAGCAAACCTCCAGGGTTCTGATCGAACTTGTTAAAAATTTCTACAATCGCTAAGCGTAGCACATTCTGTTCAATAATGAGTCATCAGTGATTAAAAGTTTTGTGGCGCGGCTGGTTTTAGCGCCACTGAGGGGCTGGGAACAGATAAAATTTGGGTTCTCACGCGCCCTAGGTACAAGGATGGTTAAGTTGTGAACAGAGTTATTGTAGTTTTTGACATTGACGGTGTGGTGCGGGATGTGTCCGGTTCCTACCGGCGGGCAATTGCGGATGCGGTGGAACATTTCACGGCGGGCGCTTTTCGCCCGAATTCTCTCGATATCGACTCTCTGAAGTCTGAGGGAGTGTGGAATAATGACTGGCAGGCGTCTTTCGAGTTAGTTTGCCGTTATTTTGAGGGGATTGGGCGATCGAGAAACGAACTCGCTCTCAACTATGACGAATTAGTGGCTTTTTTCCAAAGTCGCTATCGCGGGCCTGATGAGAAAAATTGGACTGGTTACATTTGTGATGAACCGCTGTTGTTAAGTCCGGCTTACCTGGAAAATTTAACGGTTGGGGGCATGGTTTGGGGCTTTTTTAGCGGGGCGATGCGGGATGAAGCTGCTTATGTTTTGTCGGGGAAACTGAGTTTAAATTCTCCGGTGTTGGTGGCGATGGAAGATGCACCGGGAAAACCCGATCCGGCTGGACTTTTCGCGGCAATTGAACAGTTGGAAACTCTGCACGGTTTAGAAAAAAATTTGCCGGTGATTTACGCGGGAGATACTGTTGGGGATATTTACACGGTTGTGAAGGCGCGGGAAGTGCAACCAAATCGGGTTTGGCTGGGAATCGGAATTTTGCCGCCTCATGTTTTGGATGATGCTGTGCGCTGCGAGGCTTATGCTGCAGGGCTGGAAAATGCGGGTGCTGCAGCGGTTTTCAGGAATGTCGAAGAGTTGACGGCTGCGCGGATTCGAGAGTTAGTTCTGTTGACTGTTGGCTGTTGACTGTTGGCTGTTGGCTGTTGGCTGTAGAAGGAGGGGGCATACCAATTTTTTATAAGGTTGCATAGAATCCGATCCCCCCTAACCAAGGGCGGGCACGGGGGCACCGCCCCTACTAAGGGGGGGACAAGATTCTTCTCAAAGTCCCCCTTATTAAGGGGGATGCGAGGGGGATCGAGATATGTGCAACTTCACATTAAATTGGTATCAAAAAAATGAAAATTGCGCGAATTATTTGTTGGCAGCTTGATTCGACTTGACGCCCGACTTCGGAGCGCGGATTTGACATTGATTTTATTGACAAAAAAAGGTAGTTTTGTTAAATAATATTGCACCTTATTTTATTGACAAGTAAATGTAGTTTTGTTACATTTGTTTGTCAATTTTTGCATCTTTGAGTTGACAATATCTGCTGCGGCGGCTTAGTACAGAAGAGAGGTCAATCTCTAGGAGAGTGCCACTATGTTAGTTTCACGATCGAGTGATAAACAACCTACGCCGGAAGAAACGCGGCAACTAGAAAGGCTCCAAGTTCAAATCGAGCGAGCTGTTGCTGACGGTAAGATATCTAAGCATGAAATGGAAGACATTAAGAGAGCGATTTGGGCTGACGGAAAAGTTACTGTTGAAGAACTGGAACTATACAGAATGTTGGTGACAGATAGGATTTTTTCTGGAGATGTGGAATACGAGTTTTGAGAAGATAATTAAACGGAGGAAACGATTTTTTTAAGGGATGAATATTGAGGAAAGAAGAAACAGGGAAGAAGAGTTTAAATTGTTCTTCAATAGTTTGTTTTCTGCTATAGCGATTCTAAATAAATTGTGTAATTTTTGTAGGGGCAAACCCCCCGTGGTTGCCCCGATCCGTGGGGGGTAGGCACGGGGGCACTACCCCTACATATTTTTACTATATCTTCGGGTGACATTTGACCATTATTTGGAGCATCCCTTTTAGGAAAAATACCCCACAATTATCGGGATACTCGCAATTTTTCATTGGCTTTGTGAGATTATTTTAAGTGCAAGAATTTGTCTAGTGCGCTGACTGCAAGTGGTGGCCAGCGGCGGGTATTGGCAACCCAATCGAGGTCTTTGTAGCGGGAGTCGAGGCCGATGGCTGCTACCCAATTGCTCTCAGCTTCGCCGCGATTTCCTGCTTCCCAAAGACAGGCGGTGAGGGCGGCTCTCATGTCGGCAAATTGGGGGTATCTGCGGACGATGTTTTTCATGTTGCGAATTGCTTCTTTGGTTTGCCCGTTTTGATAAAGTGCGAGGGCGTGGTTGGCGCGGGCAAAGGCGTATTCGGGGGCTAATTCAAAGGCTTTGTTGTAGTCGGCAATTGCTTGTTCCCATTGTCCTAAACCTGCTTCGGCGTTGCCTCTGTTGTTGTAGGCGGCTGGATCTTGGGAGTCTAATTCTAGTACATGATTGTAGTCGGCGATCGCTTCTTGCCAGCGTCCTAAACCTTCTAAGGCGGTGCCACGGTTGAGGTAGGGATCGGGGGCGTCGGGTGCTAGCTCGATCGCTCTTTCGTAGTCTAAAATAGCTGCTTGTAGTTTGTTTTGGCTGACTCTAGAGTTGCCTCGGTTGCTCCAAGCGGCGGCTTGTGAGGGAAATTTGTCAATGATTTGAGTCCAAAAAGTTTCTGCAGCGAGAAATTTGCCTTCATTTGTAGCTTCAAAAGCTTTTTGAACGAGTTCTCCCAATTCCTGTTGAGGATCGGCGATATCTGTTGCTTGTACTTGTGCGGCAACGGGGGCGATATTTCCCAACCATACTAACCCGGTTACAATTAATACTGTAAAAAATGTCAAAAGTGAGCGAATCATTGTTGTTGGCGGTTTAAACTTTATTAAACATATTATTAACCGAATTTGCGGGCGTTGCTTGGATAAGTTAGGAGTGATTTGGTGAAAAAACGGTTGCTAATTTTGGGGGGGACGGGGGATGCTGCTGAATTGGCGGTAAGAGCGTCTCAAATTTCTGAAATAGAAGTGGTTTCTTCGCTAGCAGGACGCACTCAACAGCCTTTTACCCCAAAAACGGGTACGGTGCGAATTGGGGGGTTTGGTGGGGCGGCTGGGCTGGCGGAGTTTTTGCTCGTTAGCGCAGCCCTCGGAGAGGATCGCCCGATCGACTTCTTAATCGATGCTACTCATCCGTTTGCGGCTCAGATTTCTGCTAATGCTGCTGTTGCTGCTGCTGAGTGTAATGTGCCTTATTTGATGCTGGTGCGTCCAGCTTGGGAGAGGGTGGAGGGCGATCGCTGGATTGAGGTTGCGGGCCACTCGGAGGCTGCAAGGGCTTTATTAGGGCTGTCTCAGCGGGTGTTTCTGACTATTGGTAGGCAGGAATTGGCTGCTTTTGCTGGTTTGGATGCTATTTGGTTTTTGATGCGGGCGATCGATCCTCCGGCACTCAATTCTCCTATTCCTAATGGGAAATTGTTATTAGCAAGGGGGCCTTTTTCTTTGGAAGATGAGCGTCAATTATTATTAGAATATCAGATTGATACGATTGTTAGTAAAAACAGCGGGGGGGGTGCTACTTATGCGAAAATTGTGGCGGCTAGGGAACTAGGAATTCCGGTGGTGATGGTGCAGCGGCCGCCGATTGGGGATGTTGAAAAAGTTGCTGATGTGGAAGGGGCGATCGCTTGGTTAGTTAAGCAGTTATCAGGACTTGGGTAACTTGGTGTTCGATTAGCGGAACCATGATTTCTAATGTTTTTTTGCTGTATGAAAGTCTGGATGCGCGACTTTCTCCTAATTCGGTTTGTAGGGTTTCAAACATCGGCCAGGTTATGTGTTTGAGTTAATAGTTGATTTCCTGGCTGGATGATTATTTGTTTTAGTTCTAGCTGCACATTTTGACTGTTTTAATGGGATTTGAAATATAAAATAATTTAAGTTAATAGATTTTAGCAATTCTGCATTTATGCGGAATTGTTGTTAGAGACTAAGATTAAATTTATTGAAAACTAGGGTGGTGGTGGGCAATCATTTCCTTCAGCAGTTCTCATTCCTCCTATGATAGTTTCCACGATCGCACATTGCTTAGCACCACCATTAACAGGAGAAACAGTGACTTGAAAAGGCAGGGTGGGTGGACTGTTTGGATCGAAAGCACCATCAAACTTAAAAGTGAGCGATTTTTGAGTAGCAGTAAGAGTAGGAGCAGGAGGAGCAGGAGGAGGAGTTGTATCTCCACCAATAACAGCAAGTTGAACCTGTCCAGCTTTAACTTCACCTCCTGCATTTAACTCTTGTGTAGCACCACCCGTACTTAGTGGCGGGTAAAAAGTTACTTTTAGCGGGTCATTTGTATCAAATATAATAGTGGTATCGCGCTTAGTTCGTTTTGCTTCGCTTTGTGCAAGTCGTAATGATTGGAAAACTCGATCGTTCACAGTGCGAACTCTTTGTCTGTTGATGAAGGCCACCCAGCTTGGAGCGGCGATCGAGCTTAATATACCTATGATTAATGCTATCACCAGCACTTCTAGAAGGGTGAAGCCCTGATCGGCTTTTCTGGAGGCAGTTTTGTGGAAATTATGGCTGGGCTTGGTAGCCGAGTTATGCAAAACTTTTAATAATATTGGTGGGGTTTTCATGGTATTATCCTATTGTTTATCGGCGGGCGGCAATTCGGAAATGTGTTTCAGGCATCAGTTACTTTCCTATCGCACCTAGACCTTTTACTTGAACGGTTGCTGTTGGGAAAAATGCCGATTTGTTGGGGTTGTAAGCAGTATCGTTGGCTTGAAGACGACGCAGGCTGTTTCCTCTGATAGTAACTCTGGCTAAGTTTTTAGATGTATCTACACAAGCGTAGAAGCTGTGGGTTGAGCCGTCTGTTATTCGTAAATCTGCGGCGTTGATAGGAGTTGATCCTGCTGCGGTTGGATCTACTACGCCCAGAGCAATTTTGCAATCTGGCGGTTGTGGAACATTAGGGTTAGTAGCCGTAGTAGTGTGGTCGATATAATTAACCAATACTTGAGGATCGGGAAAATTGCTTCCCATGGTCAAATCTGTCACTTCTAATGTGGGCTTACTAAAGTCAAATTTTTCATTAAAAACTGAATCTTTTCTTTGCTCCTTAGTAGTTTCACTATCATCCTGTTTATAGTATGCCTGAGTTAAAGGGTTTTTGATTCCATCCGTAATTTCATAGCGGGCAATACGGGTAGGACAATCGTTTGGGTTTCCTGAAGGCTGACACCAAGTATTGACCGGATCTTTAAAGTGGTAGTAAGCAACTAAGGATCTTAGGTAAGTGTCGTTGCATGTATTAGGGCCGCAATCTTTTGGTTTTAGGGTAGAAGCATCAACTGGAATCGAGTTTTTAATTAGCTGTCGCTTCCAGAATACGAGAATCGGAACTTTATTAGAATCTCCATTATTTGGAAGTTGAGATCTAATTGCATTAATACCCTTGCCATCGTAAATATAAATAGCTTGACTCAAATCTTGGGCGATGAAATCAACGGCAGCCTGAAGGTCTTGCTCAGTGTTTGACTTGACTTGTTCCCTCCTGTCGGTATTCAGCATATCGACTACAAAACCCAGCATTGGCGTGATGATTAAAAATGCCATAATTGCTCCGACTAATAGCTCGACCAGAGTCATGCCCTTATCTGTTTGAGCTGGTCCGGAGCGGTTTTGCTGGTGCTGAGTTTTGAGAAGCAACCTGAGTAAAGTTTTCATTTTGACTGTTTCCTTTGTCAAATGGGGGAGCGATTTTAAATTTAATTACGGGGACTTTGATTATTACTTACAGCCAGTGGTGTTCTTGAGTCGATCGCACAAAGATCGATATGCAGACGCGGCTCCTTGTGTAGTAGGGGGAATTTCTGTTTGCATTACCACCAAAGGCGCTTTAGGATTGCCCAGGCCGGAATTAGCGACTGATTGCTGTGTAGTTGTCAGTTGGCCCGAAGAAGAAAAAGCATCGGCCCGGTAAACCCGCACAGTCAGCTCGTAGCCTGTTGTTGTCGGATCTGTCGGATTAGCTGGATTTTCCCAAACACCTTGAACCAAAAACTCTTTGCTGCCAGCACAACCTGGCGTTTCATCTAAGTTAACGCAGTACAACTCAGCAGGGTCGGTAGGAGCGGCAGGAGTATTAGAAGGAAAACCTTCAGGGCTTGTTGTATCATCTCTGATTGCCCCCACTCTCAGGGCGTCGATGTAAGTTCTCGCCGCCATCGTAGCAAGTTCAATCCGCCGCGCTTGTACGCGAGTCGCTACTGAGTAAGCCATCACAGGGGCGATCGCAATCATGAGCACCGAAACTACAATCATCGCTACCAATGACTCGATAATCGTGTAGCCACCATCTCGTGACTGGGATAAATTTTGGTGTTGTTTTTGCTTAGTCATAAATAGGACTCCAGTAGTTGCGCGACGGAAAGTTAGAGGGTTAAGTGGAGCATTTAGCTCGATCGGCAGTTGTGAGGGTTTCGGTGGCGTTCGTTTTGTCCTTTTCTAAGGTAGAACACATCAAAGTTTTTATCCAATCGTCATTGCGAGGTACTTCCCGGAAATACTCGTCCGGGGTTCGTCGTGAGGGAGGGGTTGTGAACTTTTGGGTAAACAAGTCAGGCGGCTGAGATAGCAAGCCCACGTCATAACCCCAGTTCCGGGTGGGCGGGGTGAAGTATGGAATCTGACCACCTGCTATGTTGTATGTCGTTATGAGTGGCTCTGTACCTGCAAGAGCAGTAGCGGCTGTAGTAGGACTAGATGATTGGGCGAACACCGTTTTTAGCCCATCAGCCGGTAGTGGCGGATAGCCCGTCGGCATAGTTGGCAGATAAGGTGCAGTATTAAATGCGCTACGGGTTAGCTGGATGAAAGACCCTTGGATATTAGTAGGAATTGCAGGTGAAGCTCCTTGGCGCCAGATTTCCAAGAATCGGGGCAAGTTTTGCAAACCGCCGTTAAAGTCACCCGACGTAGGGTTTAGCGTCCTTGAGGGAGTGTCGCCTGCTCCCACAATCATATTGAATGTAGTCTCTACACCCACGGGTATCCACCCTGTTGTATCTACGGAAGCAGTACCTCGTGGCTGCCCGGGGGTGGCTGTTGTTACACCCTCAATCTGCGAGACTGGCATCAATAGCGGCTGCGACCCCTTTAATGGACTAAGTGTGCTTTGTGCGGCGAGGGCTGGTAGAGGTACTTTGCTGCCGTCTGTAGTGGCAGTGGTAGCGTTGTTGAGCTGATACGGAGGATTGGTAGCATCGTAAGCCACCACATTAGTCCCACTCTTGGCTGCAAACCAAAGAGCGTTAATGTTATTAGCTCTTACACCGCCAACACCTGGTGCGATAGTTGTTCCCGTTATCCCCAAAGGCTTTGGATCTGCCGGGTCTGTCAGACCGAAAGGTGCAGTAGTGCTTCTAGAAAAAGCTACGCGGCGGGCGAATCGCTGCAATTCTGGCACTGGGGGATCGACAGTGGAACCAGCTTGAAAGGAGGCATTGTAAGTTGTGCCTGCATCGGCTGCCCTCAGTGGTACGCTGGCTAGCGGATCGACGTACCAATCGCTATCCGTACACGCAGAAACTGGCAGTTTTGTACAAACTTCCATTACATACTCTGGGAAAGGCCCCCGGCGCTGAACGGGGGTGACAAAGTTGTTGAAGTATGAACTCCAGAGCGGCTTGGAAGAAGAAGTTGGTTGAGGTACATAGTTAGCATCTCTCACAGTTACCGGATCTGCTTGTGGCTTTAAATTGCCGTTAGCTAAAAACGCCCCGCTGGAAAGTCCGTTAGTAACAAAGTTGTTGTTGAAAAATCCTTGCTGTCTGCGAGGTAATACAGCAGCAGCGCCGGCATTGTTTCTGAGGTCAAAATCTCCCTCGTTGCGGAAGCCAAAACGGTAATTTGTTGAAAGCAGGGTGACAGCATCTGCGAGTATGTTTGCAGGACGCCAATTGTCGCCGATATCACATTTACCATTTAGTCTGGGGTCGTTTGGCCGACAGGCAAAGTTCTTATTGAGGTCGTTTTTGTTGCGAGTGTAAAACTTGTCCCAATCAGCCAGAGTTTTAAACTCTGCTTGGGAGGGAGATTTAAACTCGTGTTGGGTGTGTAGGTTAAATTCGCCTTTGATGTAAACGGGCAAATTAGATGCCAAAGTCAGCCCTTTTTCCATAACTACATTCGCAATAGTGGGAGGGAGACTGGGAATTCTGGCTAGCTCGCGACCATTAACCAGTAGAATTCCGTTAGGTTTGCGAGTCGGGTCTAGTAAGGAGTCAGTAGGGCTAACTCTGGCACTAATACTTGAATCTGAGTCTCTCTTACTACGATCGGGCAGCGCATCATCTCGGCTAGCATATATAATCCCGCTGTAGGGCAGTAAAGGCTCTCCTCCAATTGAGTTTTTCCGCAATAGATCGAGGTTTATCTGAGTGGCGCGAATTTCTAAGGGTTGACGTTCTTCTAAGGGCTGGTTGTAATAGCCTGTTAGATTTGCTGGTTTTGCTGTCCCAATAGTTGTTAGGGGACTGCTCAGCGTAAAGGCTTCGTTGACGTTGGGGGTAGTCGGGTCGTCACGATCGATCGCCTTGACTTCTCTGCCATTCAAAAATGCTACTTCTTGGATAGCTCCGTCAGGAATAATCGCATTGGGTGTCAGAAGCGTTGGGGTCGGGCCAATAATCTGTAAGGCGCACATTGTGGAGTCGATCGCTGCTTTGTCAGCCAGAGTGCGATCGCCCGGTTCTTTCAGTAGCGCGTTTCTCAAAGGCTCGTTGGCAAATCTACCGTCAGGAAAAACGTAATTAGCTTGCCTTTCTAAAGCAGTTGGCGCTGCCCCGCCTAACAAGCCTAGGGTAGCCGGAACTGCACTTGGAGTTGATTTTGCTTCTTGTGTCTTATCGACCGGTGGGCCGTAAACTACTCCATTGTTGGAGCCAATTTGAGTTCCAGGAACCCCTAATGCGGGTGGGTTTAGGGTTGCGTTCTGGCCACTTACATCAGGAAGTGTAGATAAATTTTTGGCTGTGGAAGCGTTGCTGGGGTCGTAGTAGCTGCTGACGCAGGCAAATGGCTTAACGCTATTGAGGTTTATTGGGTTTACATTTGGATTGTAGCCGCCGTCTTTTTTGTAGTGATAGAGTGCTGTCGCCCGCATCCGTAAATCGCCTTTGGCATATTGGGGAGTGGTGGGGTCAATGGCAGATCCTGTTCCTACTACGAGCGTTGCTGGCCGGGGAACCCATTTGGCAGGATCATAAGCGCCACCAGCACTATTGTCATAAACTTTAGACCCTTCCCCCAGGGGTGACATCGGCATCGAGTCCGGCCAAACAACAGGGTATTTCTCAACAGCAGCACCTGTAGTTGTTGGGTCGTCGTAAGTATCACGAGGATCACTAGGGGATGATTCCTTGCCTTTGGGCGCACCAGTTAAGGGATCTATCCAAGTAGGGGGCGGCAGAAAAGAATAGGTGCGCTCGTAAACTCCTGCACTGGTGATCACCCGAAGACCCCCAACGCCATCCAGAGGATTTTTAGGTATTTCCGCTGCTGCTCCTTCCCAGAAGCCGCTGCGCTCTGTTGCTCCTACGTCGGCTAGCTTTGTTACCTGGGGCGATCGGGTACGGGGAATGCCACTGGTGTCGGTAGCATTCCACTTGCCGCCTCCTGGGATTGGGTCTGGCTCACTCGTAAATTGATTTTTGCTGTCGTCCCATCTCTTGGCTGGTAGGTTGTTACCCGCAATCACGCGATCGCCCAGCAATAGTTCTTCAGGTAGCGGTGAGCCATCTGCTGTTGGTGGTGTTGTTTCTAACTTACCTTTTTCTAGTTCACTTAAGACTGAGATACCGGTTTTACTATCATCCGGGATGCTCCACGTGTTCCGTGCAGGTCGCAGCTCGTCCTGCGTTTTGGTAATCACCGGGTTTGGTAACGTGAGGTCTGTTTCCGCAAAGGGAACTTTGCGGAGCATCTGTTTAAAATATTCTTCCAGCGCTTGTTCCCTGGTTTGGGTGGCTGGTTTATTTTGCACAGAAAAGGGGTCGCTAGGCTGCGGGTTGGGGTCTGGCTTACCGTCGGCTAAGGGTGGCCCCATCTGTGCTGCCACTAGGGCAGAGAGGCGAGCGGTGTAGGCAGCATTGTTGTAAAGTACCTGCAAGCTGCTATTGGTCGTGGTGGATTCAGCATCTGCGTTGCTAATAGTTTTTGCCCCAGCTAGCATGGCTGTGTTTCTATCACCTGTAAGTGATGAGGCATTTTTGAAAAGATGCACGCCCACTGGATGAATTTGTGTGGGTTGGCTAGTACCCGCATTACCCGCCCACCCATTAACTACATTGCCTCCCACCACAATTTTGCTATTTTCTTGTTCATAAAAACAAGAATCTGGGCTACTAACTTGATAGAATCGTGTCCTATTTCCTCCATTTAAGTTAGTCACCAACAAATTACTATTTGTGAATATCCGCCCGTTTAGATTCAACTCAGGCCCTGGCGATATATCCAAGTCGTCTTCATAAACTACCGCGTTATTAGCGAGGGGAATGCGGCTTTGGTCTTGCTGGTATTCGAGAGCCGATGTGCTGGCAGTTCCTGTTAGCGGTTTATAGTTAGCGCCCAAACTGCTCGCTTCCGAGGCTGTAATCGGTACATTAACTGTGTCAACAAAAAAACTTTTTTTAAGTTGGCCGTCTATCCTGTACCACCCCGAGTTGCCGACCAAACTAGCGACAGTACCTCCACCCTGCACACATTCAGGATTGAGACTTTTCGCCGATGTCGGTGGCGTTCTCGCCTCCACCGACTTTCTGGCCCTTGTGAAGTTGCCTAAAGTTGGGCCTGGAACATTACTGCGCTTCGGACTGCGGAAGAATATGCCGTAAATAGTAAAAGTGTCAAATTTCCCATCATTATTAGTATCTACGGGATATCTCCACGCAGTGTTGATCGCTTCATTTTCTACTTCTGCAGGTGCCGGCCCAATCAGCGCGCCTTTAGGATCGGCGTTGGGATCTGCGGTACCGTTTTGATCGAGGTCTGCTCTGAGTACCAGACGTTCCTCGTCTCCGAAGCTATAAAGATCCGTAGCTGCGCCCGTAGCATTCGCCATCCGGGCGTACAATTCTGGATCGGATGGAGTACCCGTCGGTCTTTGCGGGTCTTCCCACAGCAGGAACTGAATTTTTGCTTTCGCCCGATCGAGCGCGGGAGTCGCGGCCGCCAGCACCTGCTGGTTCACGCGCACGTTACGCGCCGTATTAGCCCGATCAAACGAGCGCAGGGTAATCGCCACTGTCAACAATATAACTACCAGCAACACCATCGTCACCGTCGGCAGCACAAACCCCGCCATCGGTAGTTTAGCCCTGCGGCCCATAGCCATCAGCGCTTGCAGCATTGCTCTCATCAGCCGCTTGGCCCCGGATCTGGTAACACCAGCAATCCGCCGCAGCAGGGACACGATAACTTTGGATAATTTGCTCTTAAACATTGACGCCTTCCTGAATAATTTCAGTGATGGTATTGCAGGTAGTTACTGCTCGACAGTACAATCCCATCTTTATTGTTCCCATTTTTTGCCACTTGCATATCAGCCTCTTGCACAAATTTAAATCTGTACTTTGGCTGAAAAATAAAACCCACAAACCCCTAACCAAAATCGCCGCCGATAATATTTTTTTCAGCGAAAGATTTGCCCCGCAGGAATTAGATCTTCCTAACTCCACTCTAATCTAGTTAAATTGAAATGTCAGTGGCCAGAGCGAGAGTGAATGCGATCACCCAAAAACAGTGATTGCGATCGTCTTCGATGTATTTCCTAGCCCGCCCCGGCAGGCATTGTTTGTCTAGGCTCAGTTTCCACCACCGGAATCTAGAATGTAGAGAGGGCGATCGAATTTGGGTTAAGCCTGTCCGTGCGATCGAATCTAAATTGGGCGATCGAATTGCCGTAATTCCCCAAAGTGCGATCGAATTGCCGTAATCCCCCCAAGTGCGATCGAATTTTCCTTTGCCCCCCGGCGGACTATCGGTACAAATGCCAAATCCGAAACACTGTCAGTACAAGTGCAAAATATAAAACATAGAACCCATGAAACAACCCTCCAAACCCCCCGACTTCATCATCATCGGTGCCCAAAAAGGCGGCACAACATCTCTGTACAATTACCTAATCCAACATCCCCAAATCGCCCCCGCCGCCCAAAAAGAAATTCATTACTTCGACTTCAACTTCGACAAAAGCCCAGACTGGTACTGTTCCCAATTTCCCCAACCCCAAACAAGCGAAAATCTACTAACCGGAGAAGCCAGTCCCTACTACATCTGTCACCCCCAAGTTCCGCAGCGAATTTATGATTTATGTCCTAAAGTTAAAATAATCGCCCTGCTGAGAAACCCAGTAGAACGCGCAATTTCCCACTATTATTACTATATCAAAATAGGCTACGAAACTCTCTCATTAGAAAGTGCGATCGCCGCCGAACCCGAAAGACTCAAAGGCGAAATAGAAAAACTCCAAACCAACCCAAACTACTACAGTTACGAACACCAACACCACAGTTATCTAACCCGCGGCATTTACGCCGATCAACTCCCAGCCTGGATGAAACTTTTTCCCAAATCACAACTTTCAATCCTCAAAAGCGAAGACTTGTATACCAATCCTTTCGGCACATACAACAGCGTCTTAGAATTTCTAGAATTGCCGCCGCACCAACTACAAACCTACGAAAAATACAACGCCACCCAATATCCGCCCATCAGCGAGACAATATACGAGCAATTGAGAGCATATTTTCGATCGCACAACCAAAGACTAGCCGAATTGTGCGATCGAGACTTCGGCTGGGATTAATCTTGAGGGGGCGGGCACGGGGGCACTGCCCCTACAAAAGCCTGATTTTTGTGAGAATGAAACCGCCCTGCTTAATATCAAATCCGTTAGCATCGGAATAGTAAATTCGAGTTGAGTGTTGACTGTTAACTGTCAACTGTTAACTGTCAACTACCGAAAATGATATCACAGACAATACATACTCTCCTTGATTTACTGAGTGATTGGTCGAAACATCAAAAATGAAAAGATCCGACTCAGCACAAACATCAACCAAACTCGGAAATTCCCCATTCTTATTAAAGCTGAGAATTTGATAAAGTCGATCGCCCTTTTTGACATAACTTCCCAATAGAACTCGATTTTGAATCATCCCGCCCGCCGGCGCGTAGTATTTTATCACGGCATTCTTGGGGGTGAAAATAACTTGATGATTCGCAGTTTCCGGCACAGGAAATCCATCTATTTTCAATAAACCCTTACTTGCTAAGTAATTTTTGATTCCCCGCAAGCCATTCGCCACCGAATCGGGATTCATTTCCATCCCCGAACCTAATTCTAAAGTCCAAGCTTCCACGTCAAATTTGAGTGCACTTCCCAACTGAGCAAAAACCTTCTCCAAAGCCAGCCAAGGCTTGAGAAACGCCTCGTCAAAAGCATCGCCGTCGTACTCGTTCATCAAGATTGCGCGATCGAGCAAAAAAGCTTTCGCACTCTCCTCGCGGGAACTAAAACAGTAAAGGTAATCTAAACTTTGATTCGTAGAACTGTGCAAATCCAGCACATAATCCGCATCCAAACACAAAGATTGTAGCTGATATCGGTAAAGTTCGCTGTAGGGGCAGCAACTAGGAGCGTTAATTTTTGCCAACTCTTTCGCAAAACTCAAAGCAATCGCTTTTCTGTAATTAACTTTGACAGTCTCGGCATCGAGATGAATGTGAGAATTAGCAAAACCCAGAATATCTTCCCCTTGCTTTTCAAAATCCCAAAAAATTCGGTTCCAATTTACCCCATCATAAAGATTGTAGCGACCAGGAGAAAAATGGTGCGATCGCTGACTTACACCCACAGGATTGCAAACAGGAACCAGCCAAATTTCCCCGCTTAACTGACTGCTGTCCAAAGACATTAAAAACTCAATTAATTGGTGAATCACAGCATTACCGCTAATCTCAGCGCCGTGGAGGTTAGATTGCAGATAAGCTTTTTTGCCGGGAATCGCACCTTGGAACTGATAGACTTGCAGTGAAAGCCGATCGCCCGAAGCAAGCTGCACCACAGGAATAGTCGAAATAACTGGAATCATAGAGAAGGAAGAGGGAAGTTCGGCAACGAGCAATGTACGGGATGTAACGGATGTAACGGATGTCAGGAAGAAGGAAGACGGAAGAAGGAAGAGGGAAGACGGAAGAAGTCAAGCGTGAAGAAGGCAAAATTTTTTTCTTTCTTCTGCCAACAGTCAACTGCCAACTGCCAACTGCCAACTGCCAACTGCCAACAGTCAACTGCCAACTGCCAACAGCCAACTGCCAACTGACTTATTCCTTAATAGCCGATTTGCGGGCGTTGGTCTAAAATCAGTACAGTCCTCTGCTGACTTGCTTTCAGCAAGATTTAAGCATACTTACCCTGCAACTTTATAATAATCCTTGTGCCAGACACTGCCCAGAACCGCCCAGAGCTGGATCTGAAGACCATATTTCCCTTCGAGCTAGATAACTTTCAGAGAGAGGCGATCGCCGCCCTCGATGCAGGTAAATCCGTTGTCGTGTGCGCTCCCACAGGCTCCGGGAAAACATTAATCGGGGAATACGCCATCCATCAAGCACTCTCCAGAGGGCGGCGCGTCTTCTACACCACACCCCTCAAAGCACTCTCTAACCAAAAGCTGCGCGACTTCCGCAGTCAATTTGGAGACGACAACGTAGGTTTGCTCACCGGCGACATCTCCGTCAATCGAGATGCGCCGATTTTGGTGATGACTACCGAAATATTTCGGAATATGCTCTACGGTACGCCGATCGGAGAAGTCGGCACTTCCCTCACCGGAGTCGAAACCGTGGTGCTCGACGAGTGTCACTACATGAACGATCGCCAGCGTGGTACCGTCTGGGAAGAATCCATCATCTACTGTTCCAGCGAAATTCAACTGCTCGCCCTCTCAGCAACCGTTGCCAATAGCGAGCAACTCACAGACTGGATTAACAAAGTCCACGGGCCCACAGAGCTCGTCTACTCAGACTTTCGGCCAGTGCCGCTGCAATTCCACTTCGCCAACCAAAAAGGGATATTTCCCCTGCTAGACGAGACCGGCAAAAGAGCCAATGTCCGGTTAGTCCCCAAAAAGAAGCAGCAAAAAGTAGAAAGAGGCAGCATCCCCACTCCGAGTTTGACCGATGTTTTGGCCCGGTTGGACGATCGAGATATGCTACCAGCAATTTACTTCATCTTCAGCCGTCGCGGGTGCGACCAAGCAGTAGCAGAAGTCGGCAATTTCTCCCTAGTTAACGAAGCCGAAACAGCCGAACTCAAACGCATCATTGACGATTTTTTACAGCGAAACCCAGAAGCAGAACGCTTCGGTCAAAAAGAAGCACTTTTAAAAGGCATCGCCGCCCACCACGCAGGCATTTTGCCCGCTTGGAAAGGTTTAGTAGAAGAACTCTTTGGCAGAGGTTTGATCAAAGTCGTATTTGCCACCGAAACCCTAGCAGCCGGGATTAATATGCCCGCCCGCACCACAGTCATTTCCACCCTGTCCAAGCGCACCGACAAGGGACACCGACTGCTAAACGCTTCAGAATTCCTGCAAATGGCCGGTCGGGCTGGTCGGCGGGGCATGGACAAGCTGGGGCACGTCGTCGCAGTTCAGACGCGCTTTGAAGGCGCAAAAGAAGCCTCGTATTTGGCAACAGCCAAAGCCGACCCCCTCGCCAGTCAGTTTACGCCCAGCTACGGCATGGTGCTGAATTTGCTGCAAACCCACACACTCGACGAAGCTCAAGAGTTGGTAGAACGGAGTTTCGGTCAATACCTATCTACCTTGTACTTGCAGCCGCAGCAATCAGAATTAGACCGATTGCAAACAGAATTGGCGGTACTCGAAGAGTCCCTGGCAGCCGGAGGAAATGTCTCCACCCTGGAAAAACACCTCGCCCATTACGAAAAATTGCAGGCAAGACTCAAAGAAGACAAACGTTTGCTGAAAATTCTCTTGCAGCAAGCTGAAGAAGCCAGATTTAAGGAGATGTCCGTAGCTGTGGCTTTTGCAGTGCTAGGCACGGTTCTGAGCCTCAAAGGCAAGCACGTTCCGACAGCCAAACGATCGCACACAAATCCTGTACCCGCCGTACTGGTTGCCAAAATCCCAGGTTCTGGCCAAGCACCAAATTTGGTGTGCTTGGGCAAAGATAACCGTTGGTATGTCGTCGCCATTAGCGATGTCGCTACCCTGCACGCCGAATTACCCCGCTTGAGCGTTGCAGATACCTTGAACCCGCCGCCCGAAATGGCTCTGAGACTCGGCCAGTGCCGCTTGGGAACTGAAGAAACTGCTTCAATTGCTGCATCGATCCCACCATTGCCCGCACCAGAACCGAGCCCAGAGGCGATCGAGCAGCAACAGAAAATCGCCGCCGTAGAAGCTAAGCTAGAAATTCACCCGGTTCTAGAATGGGGCAATCCCGGTACTTTGCTCAAACGCCAGCGCCGCCGGGAAGAATTGAAAAAAGAAGTTCGCAAAAGCGAACAAGACTTAGAAAAGCAACGAGCTCGCTACTGGGAGCAATTTCTCAACTTAATCGACATCTTGCTGAATTTCGGCTGCTTGGAAAGAGTAGTTTCGGCAACGGGAAACCGAGATGACTCCTCCGACAGGTTGGTGCCCACAGTCTTGGGCCAAGCTTGCGCCGCCATTCGTGGCGATAACGAACTGTGGCTGGGTTTGTCCCTGATGTCTGCCGAGTTTGACGAACTCGACCCCCACCACCTCGCTGCAGCTTGTGCGGCCTTAGTTACAGAAGTTTCTCGGCCCGACAGTTGGACTCACTACTCGCTGTCGCCGGAAGTTTTGGCACCTTTGGACAATCTACAAAAAGGCCTACGCCGCCGATTGTTTCAAGTGCAGTACCGCCACGAAGCTGCGATCCCGATTTGGCTGGAACGGGATTTAGTGACTTTGGTCGAACAGTGGGCTCTGGGCGTTGAATGGCTGGAATTGATTAGCCATACGAGTTTGGATGAAGGGGATGTGGTGCGGATTTTGCGCCGGACTTTGGATTTCTTGTCTCAGATTCCTCATGTTCCTCATGTTTCCGATTCTTTGCGGAGGAATGCTTGTCGGGCGATGCAGTTAATCGATAGATTCCCGGTGAATGAAGCTGCAACTTAGAAAATTGTTGACTGTGGGCTGTTGACTGTTGACTGTTGACTGTTGGCATCTAAATTGTATTTTTGGTTTTTCAACCCAAATGCACCCAGGTTTTAATCTAAAATCGTTTCCGGTGGCATCGGTATTGTTCAAATGCCAAAATGTCCAAACAGTCAACTGTCAACTGCCATGAGGAATAGATCCAAAATCTAAAATCCAAAATCTAAAATCTAAAATCGATCGATCGCACTTTTTCCTGATTCAGGTTGCAGGGCAGGATAGAAAATTGTATGGTGCGGATCGATCTTAATTGTTATTGAAATTTTCCGAAACGGTGCGCTGGGTAATTCTCCTATTTTATGATGCAACAAATCAAAAAGCCCGCTCAAATGCCTGATGCCTGCTCCCAGGTTCAAAAAATTCGCTTTTTCACTTTCTTGCAAAAAGTCTTAATTGGAACTCTAGCGAGTACATTACTCAATCTCTTCATCCTATTTCCCTCTCCGAGTTTCGCAGAAGTAGTTCTGGGCGTTGTTCGCAGTTCCGAGAATTCTCCCGACTGGGTAAAGATTACCACGCGCCTCTGGGAAAGCGGCATTGCTTACAAACCAATCAATCTCGAAGCAATCAAAAGTACGGCGGATTTAACAGGCGTGAACGTGCTGTTTTTGCCCAACATTGAAACTTTGACTCCGGCACAAATTAAAGTTTTAGAAGCTTGGGCCTCCCAGGGCGGCCGCTTGATTGCTTCGGGCCCCGTCGGCCGCAGTTCCCCTGCCTTGGTGCGCCAATCTTTGCGATCGCTCCTTGGGGCCTATTGGGCTTTTCCGTTAACCCAGCCAGCGACGCCACAACCACGCAGTCGCTGTCGGGATATCGCCTGCACCGCTTCTAGCAATTGGGTGCCGACTGCACAACAAAATGCCTCAGTCCAAGGCGGTGTATTGATTCCGGCTGATGCGAACAGTCAAACTATTGCTACTTGGAAAGATAGTTCCGGTTCCTCAGCAGCCATCGCCACGGATCGCGCTACCTATCTCGGCTGGCGCTGGGGTAGCGACGGTTCGGCAAATGTAGATAAGGCTTGGCTGCAAGCCTCGATCGCCCGCTGGGGAGGCACAATCGCTTCTGCGCCCTCCGCGCCACCCCCTGCTGCCGCGACCCCACTGCCAACTCCCCCTTCAAGAGTCACTAGAAACAGCCCTAGTTTGCCGCGTACTACCCCGCTGAGCCGACTTTCTCCCTCTGGCTCGCTTCCCGATCCAGTACCTGCAACTTTTACAGACCCTTCGGATCAGTCGGCGCCGGCGGGTTTGGACGTGCAGCCAAATTCCAATAAGCCGATCGTCAGCATTGAAGCGTACTTGATGCGCCAAGAACTCACTAACCTCCTCGGCCGGTTTGAAAGCGCCCTGACAGCATCTAATTCAGCCAATACCGCCATCAATCTCAATGCAGCTACCTCCCCTCAACTGGTGGCTGCAGAACAGGGCGGAGGTGGCCCGGCAGCCAGTCGCCCCCCTGTTCTGCAAGCGATCAGGGTACGGGCGATCGCCCAAGCGCGGCAGGTGTTGCAAACTTTCGACCAACTCCTGCAACAGCAAAACTACGCGGAGGCTAGAAAGCAGTGGGTGGAAGCGCGGCAGTTGCTGTGGGAAAATTACCCGAAGGAAGGACAGCGCGTTGGGGCGGAAATTCGGGCGGTTTGGCTTGATCGCGGGACGATCGTCGCAGCGCGATCTGAACAGGGTTTGGCCTCGGTGTTCGATCGGCTCGCCGCCGCCGGTATCAATACCGTTTTCTTTGAAACTTTGAATGCCGGATATACGATTTATCCCAGTCAAGTTGCACCGCAACAAAATCCCCTGACTGTTGGCTGGGACCCGCTGGCATCTGCGGTTAAATTAGCTCACGAGCGAGGCATGGAACTGCACGCTTGGGTTTGGGTTTTTGCCACAGGAAATAAGCGCCACAATACTTTAATTGGCCAGCCTAGCTCTTATCCAGGCCCGGTACTTTCCGCCCATCCACAGTGGGCAAATATTGACAATAAAGGACGTACGCAAAATCCTAACGATGGTAAATTTTATCTCGACCCTGCGAACCCGGAAGCGCGGAATTATTTGCTACAAATAGTCAACGAAATTGCCAATAACTACAAAGTAGATGGGGTGCAATTAGACTATATTCGCTATCCTTTTCAAGATGACAATGCGAATTTTACTTACGGTTACGGTATTGCTGCGAGGCAGCAATTTAGGCAGTTGACTGGTGCAGATCCCGTGAATATTTCCCCCAGAAACGGCAGTTTGTGGCGGCAGTGGGTTGAGTTTAAAACTAATCAAATTAATAGTTTTGTAGCTGAAGTTTCTCAGCTTTTGCGGCAGAATTATCCGCGCACAATTCTGTCCGTGGCAGTGTTTCCGCACCCGGAAAGTCAGCGGATTTACAAAATTCAGCAAAATTGGGAAGTTTGGGCTCGTCAAGGTATTGTAGATTTGATTGTGCCGATGACTTATGCTTTGGATACGAACCGACTTCAGCGCATCACCGAACCGCTGGTAAATGAACAAATTCTGGGTTCGGCTTTGATTTCTCCGTCGGTTAAGTTGTTGACTCTCCCGGAAGTTGTGGCGATCGACCAAATCCAAGCTTTACGCGATTTGCCAACAGGGGGCTATGCTATTTTTGCGGTGGAAAGTATCAGCAGCGGGATGCAGGGATTTTTTAACCGCACTCAAGGCACCCCAGTGCGTTCCACTTCTGCTGCAGAGCCGATTCCTTACCGACAGCCGTTTGCTGCGGCGGCTTCGCGGTATACTGCTCTCAAGCAGGAATGGAGTTTTTTATTGGCTAACAATCAGTTGCGGGTGTCCGAATCTGAACTGAAAGTTTTGCAAAGTCGAGCGGATGAATTGGCGCAAGCTTTGAGCAAGTTGGCGGCAAATCCTTCTACCGAAAGTTTAGCAACTACTAAAAGATTGTTAAGGAGTTTTCAATCTCAATTTCAATCTTCGATGCGCTTGCATTCTGCGGAAAATAGCTATCAAGTGCAAACTTGGCAAAATCGTTTGGAGAGTTTGGATATGCTTTTACGCTACGGCGAAAGGATGGAGTTGAATCGCAGATAAATACAGATTTTTGGGGTGGGTGCTTGTTAGCTACTGTTTGTTCAAATGAGATGTTGCACCATTCTCAATAACCCTTCCCTGGGCGGGCAGGATGCCCACCCCACAAGAAAATGTACTTGTTGTGGAACAGGCCGGAAAGCCTGTTCCACAATAAAATTCATCTCTTGTGGAACAGGCCGGAAAGCCTGTTCCTAAATAAGTAATTGAGAATGGTGCAATAGATCAGATGATTTCGACTTAGGTCGATCGCGCCCAATGATCTGTATCAGTAGTTACGAAAAAACTCTGAGTATAAATACGCTATTTTGATATAAATTGATCGACGGTACTGTCGTCAGTAAACTACAGCATAAGGAGAAAAGGAAGGGCAAAGGGAACATAATTTACACTCAAAACTCCCAACAATTAGCAATGCCCAATTCCCAATGCCCAATTCCTCTGAGGATGAATATGTTTCCTAAACCCCTCAATCGTTTGGCTACAAAAATTATCGGCAAAGTTCCATTACAAACGGTGCTCGTGGTTCCTTTTTTAGTGCAAATTGTCGGCACGGTAGGACTTGTAGGTTGGCTATCTTTCCAAAACGGTCAGCGGGCAGTCAACGATGTTGCCGCTCAGTTGCGGGGAGAAATTAGCGATCGCATTAAAGACCGCATGGAACATTATATGTCAATTCCCCACATTGTCAATCACCTGAACGTTCAAGGCATAAAACTGGGGCAGTTGAACCTAGAAGACAAGCAAAAACTAGAACATCATTTCCTAGAACAAATTCAATATTTTGATTCGATCAGCATCATTTACACAGGCAAAGAAAATGGAGAACACTCTGGAGCAATCCGCACTAAAGATGGGATTTTGATATCGGCTGCTGACAGCTCTACTGGCAATAAATTAGGTCGATATACTGCGGACTCTCAGGGAAACCGTGTTCAACTAGTGCAAATTTCACCCAATATTTACAACCCGCGAACTCGTCCTTGGTACCTAGCTGCCGCTGCCGCAAAAAAACCTATTTGGACTCCAATTTATACAGATTTTTTGACGAGGGAACTGGCAATTACTGCTGCTTTGCCTATCTATGACGATGCTGGCAAATTGTTAGGAGTAGCTGGCAGCGATTTGCTCTTTTCCAGAATCAAAGAATTTCTGGTGAGCCTAAAAATAGGAAAATCAGGACAAACTTTTGTCATGGAGCGATCGGGGATGTTAATTGCCACTTCAACGGCGAGTCCAGAATTCGTGGTGGAAGGTCAAGAAACAAGGCGCATTAAAGCTTCAGAAAGCGAGAATCGGGTAATTAGCCAAACTGCACAATATTTAGATAAATCCTACGATAGCTTAGCTAAAATCAATAATTCTCAACAACTTACTTTTGATGTTGATGGTAAGCGACATTTTATTCAGGTAGCTCCTTTTAAAGACGATCGAGGGTTGGATTGGCTGATTGTAGTAGTTGTGCCAGAATCGGACTTTATGGAACAAATTAACGCCAATACGCGCACGACTTTTTTGCTGTCGGTTGCAGCTTTGATTGGGGCAACAATTCTGGGGATTCTTACTGCTAAATGGGTGGTGCAGCCGATTTTAAGATTGAATGCTGCGGCGAAAGCTTTGGCGCGGAATGAATGGGATACAAAGCTCATTCTGAATCGTCAAGATGAACTCGGAGAACTTGCCACTGCTTTTAACAGCATGGCCGAGCAATTGCAGCATTCATTTACTTCTCTCTCGGAAAGCGAAAACCGAGTAAAACAATTCTTCAATGCAGTACCGCTAGGGATTTTTATTGTAGAGCCAAACGGTCAACCTCACTACATTAATCCTACTGGAGAGCAACTTTTATCTCAAGGAATTGTCGCCGCAGATTCCGAAAGTTTACGTCAATCCTACCGAGTTTATTTAGCTGGTACTCAGGAAATTTACCCGGCAGAACGCGACCCAATTTTAAATGCTTTGCAGGGTAAAAGTGTAACTGTTGATGACATTGAAATCTTCGCGACTGACAAAACTGTTCCCCTGCAAGTTTGGGGAACTCCTATTTATGACGCTCACGGAAATATTATCTACGGGATGTGCGCTTTTCAAGATATTACAGAACGCAAACTAGCGGAGAAACTGCTAAGGGAATACAACGACAATTTAGCAGAGCAAGTTGCAGAACGTACCGCCGATCTTGCCAAGGCAAAAGAAAAGTTTTCTAAAGCTTTTCGTTTAAGCCCTAATGCAATTACCCTGACTAGAATCAGCGATGGTCGGCACATAGAAGCCAATGAGAGCTTTTGTCGGATGATGGGGTACAGTCACGAAGAAATCATTGGCAAAACAGCGGTAGAACTCAATTTTTGGGCGAGTTTAGCAGAGCGCGATCGCATGATTCAAATGTTAAAAAACAAGACGGCTCTTCACAATTATGAGCTGAGGTTTCGCAATAAAAATGGTACAGAAAGAACAGCACTGCTGTCTATAGAAACCATCGATATTGACGGAGAAGCTTGTTTTTTGTCGATTTCTAGCGATATTACCGAGCGCCAAAAAGCAGAAACTGCCCTTCGAGAAGCAGAAGAAAAGTACCGCAACATTTATGAAAATGCTTTGAATGGAATTTTTCAAACTGCTATTGACGGGAAATACATCAGCGCTAACCCCGCTTTAGCTAACATCTACGGTTACGAGTCGCCGGCAGAATTAATAGCAGCACAGCCGAATTTCCATAACCAGCTTTATGTAAAACCCAACCGCCGCGAAGATTTTGCAGCCCTGATGAACGAGTACGGGATACTATCAAACTTTGAATCGGAAATTTACCGCAAAGATGGCAGCATAATCTGGATTTCGGAAAATTGTCGCGCTGCCTGCGATGAAGCAGGAAATCTACTTTACTACGAAGGTTTTATTAAAGACATTACTGATAACAAACAAGCGGAAATCAAACTGCAGCAGGCGAAAGAAGCAGCCGAAGCAGCAAACAAAGCGAAGAGTACGTTTCTCGCCAATATGAGCCACGAATTGCGATCGCCCCTGAACGCGGTCATCGGCTTTGCTCAAGTCATGCTTCGCAGTAAAACGTTGTCTCAAGAAAATCAAGAAGATGTTGGAATTATCCTGCGGAGTGGTGAACATTTACTGGCTTTAATTAACCAAGTTTTAGACTTGTCAAAAATCGAAGCCGGACGCACGACTATTAATGAAAAAAACTTCGATTTTTACCAACTAATCGACGATTTAGAAGATATGTTTGCTCTCAAAGCTGAGCAAAAAGGTTTGCAGTTAATCTTCGACAGAGACGCCGAAGTTCCCCATTACATCTGTACTGATGAAGTTAAATTGCGACAAGTCTTAATTAATTTGCTCAATAATGCAATTAAATTTACTTCAGAAGGGGGAGTGTCGATGCAAGTCAAAGGAGGAAGACGGAATATACATAAAAACAGCACTGACCAATTACCCGGTCGCTACTGGCTGCATTTTGAAGTTCAAGATACTGGTGCAGGCATTGCTGCTGAGGAAATCCATCAGTTGTTTGAAGCATTCGTGCAGACAAAAACAGGTAAAGATTCTCAGGAAGGAACGGGTTTAGGTTTAGCTATTAGCCGCCAGTTCGTGCAATTAATGGGAGGTGAAATTACTGTTAGCAGCGAGATCGGAAAGGGTGCAGTATTTCAGTTTGATATCCAAGTTCATCTGGTTGAAGCTGCTGATATTGAAAGCAAAAAAACTCAACGTCGAGTTGTTGCCCTCGAACCGAATCAGCCGAGTTATCGCTTGCTAATTGTGGACGACAAACCTTTGAACCGCCAACTGTTAGTAAAACTTCTCAGTCCACTCGGATTTGAGTTGAGAGAAGCGAATAACGGTAAAGAAGCGGTTGATATTTTTATGGAGTGGGAACCCCATCTGATTTGGATGGACATGAGAATGCCTGTCATGGACGGCTACGAGGCTACCAAACAGATTAAAACTACAACTGGCGGGCAAGCAACGGCGATTGTAGCCCTAACTGCTAGCGTTTTGGAGGAAGAACGGGCGGTGATTCTTTCGGCGGGTTGCGATGATTTTATGCGGAAACCATTCCGAGAGGAGGACATTTTTGTGGCAATGGGAAAACATTTAGGAGTACGCTATATTTATGAAGATCCAACCGCAGTAAGTGCCACAGGTGTAGAGGAGTCAAGTCAAGAGGTGCTGACACCGGAGGCTTTCGCCTCTCTTTCTCCAGACTGCATGGCCCAATTCAAGCAAAATATTTTGAGTGTGGACATGGAGGCGATCGCAACTTCGATCGCACAAATCGGCACTGTCAATCCCTCTCTTGCGGGCAAGCTTCAAGATTGCATTAATAATTTTGAATATGACAGAATTTTGAACATAATAGAACTCAGCGAGAAACAGTAAATACCCGATGACTTCAACTTCACCTAAAACCAATCGAGCTAATATTTTAGTAGTGGACGATACGCCAGAAAACCTGCGGTTGCTGGCAGGAATTTTGAGCGAAAAAGGCTATCAAGTTCGCCCCGTTCCCAATGGCAAGCTAGCATTGTCTGCTGCTCAAAAAATACCCCCGGATCTAGTGCTGCTGGATATTATGATGCCGGAAATGGACGGCTATCAAGTTTGTCAGCAACTCAAAGATTCTGAAATTACCAAAGACATTCCTGTTATTTTTATTAGTGCGATCAATGACGTGCTGGATAAAGTTAAAGCTTTTGCAGTGGGCGGAGTTGACTTTATTACTAAACCGTTTCAGGTTGAAGAAGTTTTAGCCCGGATAGAAACTCATTTAAAAATTTGTTCACTGCAACAAACTTTACAAGAAAAAAATCAAGATTTAGCAGCGGCGCTGCAGGAACTGCAAGCCACCCAAGAGCATTTGATTCAATCGGAAAAAATGGCAGCCCTGGGACAACTGATTGCCGGCATTGCTCACGAAATAAATACCCCCCTGGGAATTATAGGTTCCTCTATTAATAATATAGCTAATTTTTCAGAGGACTTTTTAGAAAGTTTTCCTGAAAGTTATCAACAACTTTCTGAGGAAAGCAAAGCTTATTTTTTAGCTTTACTGTACAGAGCAACCCATCAAGAAGTTTTATTTACCAGCAGAGAGAAACGCAAATTTAAGCAGCAGTTGGCAGCGGATTTGATGGCAAAATCTGTTGAAAACTTCGAGGAAATTGCGGATACTTTAGTTGATATGGAAATCTACGAAAAAATAGAAGAGTTTTTGCCGCTTTTTCAATCACCGAATTGGGAAGTAGTGTTAAATAGTGCTTACCAGTTTGCAAGCTTTAAAAAAAGTATTAGTCTGATACAAAGAGCGACAGCGAAGTCTGGAAAAGTAGTATTTGCCTTAAAAACCTACGCTCATTTTGATAGCAAACCAGAAAAAGTCCAGGCGAACTTGCATGATGGCATTGAAACCGTATTAACCCTTTATCAAAATCAGCTAAAACACGGTATAGAAGTAGTGAAAAACTATGGAGATTTACCCCAAATTATGTGCTATCCCGATGACTTAAATCAAGTTTGGACTAATCTCGTTCATAATGCCCTGCAAGCAATGGATTATAAAGGTATTTTGACAATTGAAACTCGGCAGCAAGAGGCAAATATTTTCCTCAAGTTTACTGATAACGGCAAAGGTATTCCCTCAGAAGTTATTACCAAAATTTTTCAGCCGTTTTTTACGACTAAATCTGCGGGCGAAGGTAGCGGTTTGGGATTGGATATTGTGAGAAAAATTGTGGCAAAACACGGAGGCACAATTGCTGTAGATTCTGTACCGGGGCAGACAACTTTTACAGTCTCGCTGCCAATTTATTAAACAAAACTTACCTGTAGGGGGCAGATTCCCTCTGACCGAAAGCATCCAGGATGCCAGCCCCCGGATTCATTCCTTCGCCGACTCAGGACCCAGAAATAAAAAACCTGTATCCGATGAAACTTGCCCCCCGAATTTATCCGTGAGGTCAATGCTTAAAATCTAAAATCTAAAATCTAAAATCTAAAATCGATTGACGCTCGTTGTTGTCTCGCTGACAAATACAAGATTTATTACAAGAAACCGGGTTAATCTTCGGAAGTCCTATTAAAATAAGATAGGGGACAGATATTCTGCATCCTTCCCCGAAATCAATAATGTAAAAGCAATGTAAAAGCAAGTCATGTCGGTAAACCTACTAAAATTTAAGCAGAGAGGAAAAGATGAATAAGCCTATAATTCTTTGCGTTGATGATGAACCAGATATTTTGAATACTCTCAAGATTCAGCTAAAGAAGGAATTTAAAAATGATTACTTTTATGAATTAGCTGAAAGTGGTGATGAAGCTTTAGATTTACTCGAGGACTTTCAAGAAAAAGCTCAGGTGATTGTGGTTGTTTCTGATTGGCTGATGCCGGGAATTAAAGGTGACGAACTTTTAATTAAAGTTCACCAAAAATATCCTAAAATTATTAAAGTGATGTTGACTGGACAAGCGGATGCAGCGGCTGTTCAGCGGGCAGTAGAAGAAGCAGATTTATACTGTTGTTTGTACAAACCCTGGCAAAGCAAAGACTTAATAGAGACTATAAAATCTGGGCTGGCTAAGTTATGAAAAAACCTGTGATTGTTTGTATTGATGATGAACCTGATGTTTTGAACAGTTTAAAAATTGAACTGAAAAAGGCGATCGGCGATCGGTGTATAATTGAAACCGCTGAAGGTGGGGCTGATGCCTTAGAGTTGCTGGCCGATTTGCAGGCAGATGAATACGAGATTGCTTTGGTGCTTTCCGATTATATCATGCCGGATATTAAAGGGGATGAACTGCTCAGAAGAATTCACGAAAGCTCGCCGGAGACGCTGACCATTATGCTAACGGGGCAAGCAGATTTGGAAGCCCTGAGTAACGCTATCAAGTATGCTAAATTGTACCGTTATATTCCTAAACCTTGGCAAAATGAAGACTTAAAATTAACGGTAGTAGAAGCAGTTCACAGTTATTTGCAAGATCAAAAGTTAACAGATGAAATTCATAAGCGCCAAGAAGTAAACGAGGAGTTAAAGCTAGTAAATGAGGCGCTGTCTGCGAGTGAAAGCCGCCTGAGTCAATTTTTAGAAGCTTTACCCGTGGGGGTATCTGTTTATCATCCCGATGGCTCGATCGCCTATTTCAACCAGACAGCGAGGGATTTGCTGGGTGCAGACACTATCCCGGAAAGCACTGCGGAACAATTAGCTGCCACTTATCAACTTTATGTTGCCAATACTGATGAGCTGTACCCGCCGGATAATCTGCCAATTTTGCGCGCACTGAAAGGAGAATCTGTCAAGGTTGACGATGTAGAAATTCGTCAAGGTGGCAAAAGAATTGCGATCGAGATCAATACCACGCCGATTTTTGACGCTAGCGGAAATATTGTTTATGCGATCGCAGCTTTTCAAGATATTAGCGATCGCAAACAAGCCGAAAAAATACTAGCAGATTACCACCACACCTTAGAAGCCCAAATTGACGAACGCACAGAACAACTGCAACAAGCCGTCTTAGCTGCTGAAGCGGCAAACAAAGCTAAAAGCACGTTTCTGGCCAATATGAGCCACGAGTTACGCACCCCTCTCAATTCTATACTCGGCTTTGCACAAATCATGGAACCCAGCCCGGATCTGACTGTCGAAAACCGAGAAAATATGAGAATTATTCGCCGTAGTGGCGAACATTTGCTGACCTTGATCAATGAAGTCTTAGACTTGTCAAAAATCGAAGCGGGGCGGATGACGCTAAACCCGAAAAACTTCGATCTCTACCGCTTGCTTGACGATTTGCAAGATATGTTTCAACTGCGGGTAAACAATCAAGAATTGCAGTTGCATTTCCAGCGCGATGCTGACGTTCCTCAGTACGTGCGAACCGATGATATTAAACTGCGGCAAGTGCTGATTAATCTTCTGAGTAATGCGATTAAGTTTACCCAAACAGGCGAAATCATCTTAAGAGTTATAAAGTTAGAAAAATCGGGATTTCTGGATTTATTGGATAGTCCCACAGCTTGCTTTGATACTACAAGAAGCATTCGGGATTTTTCGAGAACTAGCAGTGATTTTGCCAATGTTGAATGCAGCGATCAGGCTGAGGATTCAACTGTGCCTAGTTTTTTCCTTCTCTTTGAAATTGAAGATACAGGATTGGGCATTGCTCCCGAAGAATTGGGAAATATTTTTAAGGCTTTTGTACAAACAACTTCCGGTCAAAAAACTCAGAAAGGCACGGGTTTAGGATTGAAAATCAGCCGTCAATTTGTCCGCCTGATGGGAGGAGAAATTGTCGTAGAAAGTCAACTGGAACTTGGCACCACTTTTAAATTTGAAATTCCAGTCAGTGCAGTTGATGTTGGTGAGATTCCCGATCCGGAACTTAACCGCGAAGTTAGTGGGTTGGAACCCAATCAACCGTGCTACCGGATTTTAATTGTGGACGATCGCGAAGACAACCGCCAACTTTTAGTCAAAATGCTTTCTCCTTTGGGTTTCGCAGTGGAACAAGCCACCAACGGTCAGGAAGCAATAGAAATGTGGGAAAATTGGCATCCGCATTTAATTTTGATGGATGTGCGAATGCCAGTGATGGACGGCTACGAAGCTACTAAACAAATTAAGGCTAGAATCAAGCAGAGAGAGCAAGAGGGGGAAATGAATATTTCCCATCCCGACTCCCCGATTCCGAAGATTATTGCTTTGACAGCTAGTACAATTGAAGGAAGGCAAGCGTTTGCTTTACTGGTCGGCTGCGACGATTTTATTAGCAAACCTTTCCGCAAAACAGATATATTTGATACCCTGACCAAACATTTGGGGGTTAAGTATCTCTACTCTAACTCAATGGATTTTATCTCAATAGGCGATCGCAATAATTTATCTGGCTCCCTCCCTAATGCTGCGCTTGCTTATTTACCTACACTTCCCGCAGAATGGATAGACAACATAAAGCAGGTAATCCGCAGTGCTGATTTTGACTTAATTGTCAGGACAATCGACGAAATAAGGGAGCCTCATCCTGAATTGGCGGAAATCCTCCAGGGTCATCTCGATAATTTTGATTACCAGAAAATTCTCAATTTAATTGCCGAGGCGGAGGAATCAGATAATGCAGATGAAGGCGGAAAAAACTGAAAACTATCAAGCAGATATTTTAGTAGTTGACGATACGCCAGATAATCTGCGTTTGTTGATTAGAATTTTGCAAAAAAATGGCTATAAAGTTCGACCTGTTACTAATGGTTTTTCTGCGTTAGATGCAATTCAATCTAGCCCCCCCGATTTGATTTTGCTCGATATTATGATGCCGGATATTGACGGCTACGAACTATGTAAAAAATTAAAAGCACAATCGCAATTTAGGGAAATTCCCATCATTTTTCTCAGCGCGCTAGAAGAAGGAATAAATAAAGCAAAAGCTTTTGAAGTTGGCGGAGCCGATTATATCACCAAACCTTTTCAGGTGAAAGAAGTATTGGCTCGAGTGAGCAATCAACTTACTGTGCGTTCATTGCAAATGCAATTGCAAGAAAAAAATCAAAAATTGACCGCTCAAAATATCCAGTTGCACCAGGAAATCGCTGAACGCCACCAGGTAGAAATGGAAACAAGATTGCTGCTGCAGGCAACTCAAGCTATTAGCAAATCTGAGGATTTTGAGTCGGCTATAGATGTGATTTTAGGTTTAATTTGCCAAACTATTGAATGGAATCTGGGCGAAGCTTGGATTCCTTGCAGTGAGGGCTTTTTAAAATGCGCTACAGGCAGGTATGTCAGCGACTCAAGTTTTGCCGAATTCCGACAAACAAGTTGGCAGTTGATTTTTGCTCCCGGTGTGGGACTCCCAGGTAGGATTTGGCAGTCGCAGCAGTCTGAATGGATTGATGATGTGTCTACTGCACCGGAACAAGTTTTTTTACGCGCGGAAATTGCTGTTAGTGTGGGATTAAAAGCGGCTTTTGGTGTGCCCATTTTGGCGGACAACCAAGTGTTAGCTATTTTAATTTTCTATCGGGAAAAAGTCCTGAAATGTCAGCCGCGCTTGTTGGAATTAGTGAGTGCGGTTGCTACGCAGCTAGGTTCACTGATTCAGCGGAAACAAGCTGAAGCAGCGCTGAAAGTGCAGCAAGAACAAACCGAGAAATTGCTTCTCAATATTTTACCTAAACCTATTGCATATCGCTTACAAAAAGAGCAAAAGTTGATAGCTGATCATTTTGATGATGTGAGCGTCTTGTTTGCTGATTTGGTGGGTTTTACAGAGTTTTCGGCTCACAAAAGTCCGACGCAGTTGGTAGAAATTTTGAACGGGATTTTCTCGGAGTTCGATAGGTTGTCTGAATTGCACGGGTTGGAAAAGATTAAGACGATTGGGGATGCTTACATGGTGGTTGGGGGTTTGCCGACGCCGCGGGAGGATCACTCTGAGGCGATCGCACTTTTAGCTTTGGAGATGCAGGCAGCTTTGAGGAGGTTTAATGCAAAAATGGGAGAAAATTTTCAATTGAGGCTCGGAATTCACAGCGGTTCGGTGGTGGCTGGAATTATTGGGATTAGTAAATTTAGCTATGATTTGTGGGGTGATACTGTTAATGTTGCTTCACGCATGGAGTCGAACGGATTGCCGGGTAAAATTCAAGTGACGGCTGCGACTTATGAGCGTTTGAAAGAGCAGTTTGTTTTGGAAGAACGGGGTCATATCCCAGTTAAAGGTAAAGGAAGAATGCTGACTTACTGGTTAATTGAAGAACAAAAAAAATCTTTTTAAATTTTAGAGGTCAATTTCAATTAATATGAAAAGTAGACCCAATCTGGGTTTGCCATACCCTTTATGATTCGGCGGTTGAAACCGCTACTATACAAACGAAGTCTGCCTTCGCAGACTAAGAAATAAAGGGGGTATTTAAGCCGGATTTGGTATTATATCCAACTTGCACTTTCTGGAGGGCTAATCCTTTGCAAACAGTTGAAACAAAATCGCCGACAGCGTTGAAAAGAGTCCTAGTTATTTTAATATCACTGCTAGCAGTAGCGGTACTGTCGATCGCTACTTTTATCGCTATACCCGGAGAAAAAACAATGTTTGCTGGAACCAGACCTGCCAATATCGGGATTCAGTCAGGAAAACTCGCAGCGTGCCCGAGTTCCCCCAACTGCGTCAGCAGCTTCAGTCAAGATTCCGAACACAAAATTGAGCCTTTGGCATACACTTCGTCCCAGAGTGAAGCGATGGTAAAGCTAAAAGGGGTAATCGACTCCTATGGAAAAACTCAAATTATCACGGCAACTGATAATTACCTCTATGCGGAGTTTACCAGTGCTTTGATGGGGTTTGTTGATGACGTTGAATTTTTGGTAGATGATGCAGCAAAAGTCATCCATGTGCGATCGGCTTCCCGTCTGGGACAGTCGGATATGGGAGTTAACCGCAGTCGAATAGAAGCTATCAGAACTCAATTCAATCAACTCTGAACTGAAAATTTCTAACTTTCCCGAAGCCCCTCTCCTGTAAAATGAGGGGCTTTAATTTTTGCCTATTACTATACTATGTAATGTTGATTTGTCACCACATAGTTAACAATTATTAACAGTAGGCACACCACAAAGGAGTCTGCGGCAGAGGGAGTAGGACACAGCAATGCCCTGTTCCTACGGATGGCTTTGAGTTTTAATACTTGTTATAAAATTGACGATTGTATAGTTTTACAATCTTTAAAATAGCTGAGCGCGCTAGCACAGAAGCAGAGATGCCGTAGTATTCCTATAGTATTAAACAACCTAAATTATACACTTCTGACTTTAGGGAGAGGGAAGTTAGCGAATTAATTTCTACTATTAATTTAAGTAGAGCAAAGAGGAAAAAACACATGGCACTTCAAAGATTAGCAGAATTTTATCCTAACTATCAGGAAGAGATTTTTGCTGGAGACGACATCAAGGGATTTGATGTTTATGCTGGCGACTCGGATGAAAAAGTAGGCACCGTTTATGATGCTTTGGTTGATGACACTGGTCGTTTCCGCTATCTGGTAATTGATACCGGTATTTGGATTTTTGGCAAAAAAGTATTGTTGCCAATCGGCTCGGCCCGCTTCGACTACGGAGCCCGTCGCGTCCACGCCACAGGCCTTCGCAACAAAGCTCAAGCAGAACAATTGCCAGCTTACAATGAATTAGAAGCAGTAGATTACGATCGCGAAGAACAGGTAAGAGGCGTGTACCGCAATCAAGGAACTGCCGCCGCTGCAAGCACTGCAACTCCTGCTAGCTACGATCGCAGCAGCTACAACTACGATATCGACCGCCCCCTCTACGAAACCAACGAACAGCAGCACCAAAATCTCAAGCTTTATGAAGAACGCTTGATTGCCAACAAACACCGCGCAAAAACAGGCGAAGTAGCAGTTGGCAAGCGCGTGGAAACTGAAACAGCGCGAGCTTCAGTACCCATTGAAAAAGAACGAGTTGTAATCGATCGAGTAACCCCGGTAGAAGCGGGTCGAGTAGTTTCAGTCGGTGAGGCTGACTTCCAATCAGGGGAAGTTGCACGCATGGAAGTCTACGAAGAAACTGCCGACATCCACAAGGAAGCTTTCGTGCGCGAAGAAGTCAATATCAGAAAAGAAGTTGTTCGCAGCACGGTTGAGGGCGAAGAAACCTTGCGTCGTGAAGAATTAGACGTTAAGACTGATGGAACTGCGGTTGTAGATAATACAAATCAAAAGATCTAAACCAACCGCAACAGCTATTGCATAGGAATTGCGCCTTAATGACATAATTCTGTCACCGCGCAGGTTTGATTGGATTGGTAGCGATCGCACAATTCCTATGTGAGCGGCGGGGGGGGTACAAAACTTGTCTAGTTTTGGCAACGTTTATGCACTTTCCCCGCCTTTACCAATTTCCCCTTACCAATTCATAATAAAAATCCCTAAGCAGGAAAGTTTAAAAAATGAACGGTCAAGCATCAGCAGAAAAGATAGCAACTGCTAAATCAATAACCCGTCTCAACCGGGTTCCTGAAAAAGTCAGAACTAAGCTAAAAAGTTTTACCGTCAAAGACAACCAAGGTCACTTGGTCGGCAAAGTTAAAGATGTCTATTTTGATGCTAACGGTCAGTTGAATTTTGTGGTGACCGGGTTAGGTAGCGAAAATACCCGCACTTTTTTATTAAGTATTAAGCTGCTCAAAAAAGTCGATTATCACCAAAAGTCGCTGTTCGTAACTATTAATTCGGATCAAGTCGATATGCTGCCGGTAATGTCGGCTAATGGCGCGCATCCGTATTTAGAAAATGCCTCTGAAACGCATAGTGAATTTAGCAACAGTGAGTTAACAAATCCCTCAATAGATATGTCAAATCTAACAGATGCCGATCTCACAGATCCCAATTTGGAGACAGATGAGGATGAGGAAAACTTCGATATTGTCGATCAAGAAGTAATTCGCCTGCTAGAAGAACGATTGGTGATCAATCGCAGCAAGCGCAAAGTCGGCGAAGTCATAGTGCGTAAAGAAATTGAAACTCGGATGGTACAAGTACCCATCCAGTGGGAAAAGCTGATTGTCGAACAAGTCGGCGACGATCCGAAGGTGTTGGCCGAAATAGATTTAGGAGAGGGAAACATCACCGGTATAGATTTGACGGAGATTAAGAGCGATCGCCATGAACCGACAGTTAAGGCTGAATTTACCTCTGTGCAGAAAGCTAGCAGGATCTTAAATTCGATCGCATCTCAACCCCGTCACGGTTGCGTCAAAGTCCGCCTCGAACTCGTTCTCGAAGACAAGCAACTTGAGGATACTTACCAAAAATGGATGACGGAACACCACTCAGAGAGTTAAATTTTTTGTGCTTTTCCCTGTAGATTTTAGCTATTAGCGAGAAACTTAAATCTAATAGCTGACTGGGGGGATATAGTAATCCTTGCAGGAGTCGTAAACTTTTTACCCCACCCCAACCCTCCCCTTATCAAGGGGAGGGAGTAAGAAATTCACCAATGATTTAGGATTGCTATAGATGCTGTGGCGAAAGTTCACCGCTATCTACTAAGATAGTGTTGGGTAAATTAACCGGAATTTTGATACGGGCGGGTTCACTAATATCTATAATGTAAGCCTGATATCCGTCAGCCCGCCCCGACCAGGATATTGAAATTTTTAGCGATCGGCATCTAGACAAAATTTTACCGACTTGGGGTAAAATTGTGGTGGTAAAATTTAAAAGTATTTGAAAATGCCAAGCACAATCTCCGACATTAAAGTAAAAACGATCGCAGGCGAAGACAAGCAGCTAGGAGAGTACGCTGGCCAGGTACTCTTGATAGTTAATGTAGCCTCGAAATGTGGCTATACACCTCAATACAAAGGGCTCGAAGAATTGAGCAAGAAGTACAGCGAGGCTGGACTCCGTGTTTTAGGATTTCCCTGCAACGACTTCGGAGGTCAAGAACCCGGAAGTAATCCAGAAATCGTCAATTTCTGTACTACCAAGTACGGCGTAACCTTTGAATTATTTGACAAAGTACGGGCTAAAGGTACTCAGCAGCACCCGCTGTACGCTAAGCTTACGAATGCAGTCGATCCCAAGGGTGAGGTTTCCTGGAATTTTGAGAAATTCTTAGTTAGCAAACAGGGTGAAGTGGTTGCCAGATTCCGCAGCAGTGTTGGCCCCGATTCGCCAGAACTAATCGCTGCTATCGATCGAGAATTGGCGAAATAAGAAGTTCGGCAACTAAGCAGTGTACAGGATTTAACTGATTTAACGGATGGATGTTTAGGGAAGAGGGAAGAAATTAATAGGCTTTTTTTCCAATAAGTTGAAAGCTATTTTTTTCTTCTGCTCTTCCCCCTTGTGTGCAAGCACTAAACCATAAACAAATACCGATGATTGTATTTAATTGGAGAACGGTTTAATTTAATGGAAAATACATCGGGATTAGATTTAGTTGTAGGTGTACTTGCCTTCGCAATTCTGGCAGGTGGTCTGGCCATGCTATTTGTAGGCATGGCATCGTTTCCTAAAGAAAAATAATACTAATGGATAGTATGTGCGATCGCACGACCCGAATAAAAGTGTTGGTAGTGAGGACTGAAGTCTTCCTAGAAATCGGATGGCAGCAGTCCTCACTACCAACTTAAAATGATTATTTTACAGGGCATCATCTGAATAAATCAAACTGCATTCAATTTGAACATTCGCAATTGATGACAATCATGCAAACTACCGAAAACAACGTCAAAATTGTCCTCGCGCCGGGGAATTTGCGCCGCGTTCACCATATCGCTTTAAACGTGCGCGACATGAAAGCTTCCCGGCACTTCTACGGTACAATTCTCGGCCTGCACGAACTAACAGGCGCAGAAATTCCCGCAACTTTAACAGAAATGGTAGCCGCTGGTAAAGTCGCTAATTTCGTTACCCCAGACGGTACTGTTATTGACTTATTTTGGCAGCCCGACTTGGAACCGCCAAACCCAGACCCGGAGAAAGCTTTTACCCGCGCCAACCACTTAGCCTTCGACATCGATCCGGCTTTGTTCGATCGCGCTCTGGAAGTGCTAAAGTCTAATCAAATTGCGATCGACAGCGGCCCCGTCACTCGCGCTACAGGACGCGGCATTTACTTTTACGATCCTGATGGATTTATCATCGAAATCCGTTGTGATCCAGTTTAAACACTCGCTATCGGTTTCTCTGTAGTCCGTCTGCACCCTACATTTACTCTTTGGATTGCGGTAATCCGTAAACATCCTACCTTTAGAGTTGTTTTATTTTCCGTCTTGGCTAATAGGTTGCTTCGGCCAAGTAAACCGAAAAGTTGCTCCCTCACCTTCAGCAGATTCTATGGAAATACTGCCTCCTTGACCTTCGACAATTTTTTTCACCAGCGACAAACCAATCCCAGTATTTTCTACTTTATCGCGAGCTTCCAAGGTCTGAAAAATTACAAAAACTTTATCGTGATATTGAGGATCAATTCCGGGCCCGTCATCCTCAACAGAAAACTCGTAAAAATCATCTAACTCTTTAACCGAGATTTTGACGTGACCCGATTCAGCTCGGTTGTGCTTAATTGCGTTGCTAATTAAATTAGAAAAAACCTGTTGCAACAGCAATATTTCTGTCACAAAAGTTGGCATTCCCGGTTCAACTTTCACCTCAAATCCAGAGGGTGGCGCCAACGAGTCAATAATTTCGGCTAATAAATTCTCAACTTTTACCATTTCTGAAGGCACTTGAATTCGTCCGACGCGGGAATATTGCAGCAGTCCCTCAATCAAACCTTCCATCCTGTGAACTCTGCCACGGAGCAGGTTCATTTGGTGCAGAGTATCCTCTGTCATCGACTCGCTGAGGTCTTCTTCTATCCAACTGCTGAGATTTGCGATCGCCCTGAGTGGCGCTTTCAAATCGTGAGAAACTACATAAGCAAACTGGTCTAATTCTTGATTCCGCTTTCTTAAAACATTCGTCGTTTGAGCCAGATTTTGGGCTGTTAACCTCAATTCTTGAGCGCGCAACCGCAGCGATTCCTGCGCTTGTTTGCGATCCCTAATATCTTCAACCACACTCATCAGAAATTGAGTGCCATTTTGTTCTCGCAGCAGCGAAACCGTCAAGTTTGCCCACACCAACTCTCCGTCTTTGCGGATGTAGCGCTTTTCCAGAGAGAAATTTTCAATTTCTCCTGCTAACAATTGGCGCACAAGTTCCAGTTCACTTGCCAAATCTCCAGGCCAAGTAATATCCTGAAATTTTTTCTCCACCAATTCTTGGCGGCTGTAGCCCAAAATTTCGCAAATTTTTTGATTGACTAACAGAAATTTGCCTTCCACACTCGCTTGAACCATGCCGACTGCGGCCTGCTCAAAAGTAGCGCGAAACCGCTGGGCGCTTTGGGCTAAAGCAATTTCTGAGCGTTTGCGATCGCTAATATCGTTGCTGATTTCCAAAATAGCAACCGGTTGATCTTGATCGTCGTACTGCAAAGTCCATCGGCTTGCCACCGTTATTTTTGTCCCGTCTTTCTTAGTTCGCACCAGTTCTCCTTGCCAAGAACCCTGCTCGAAAAACACTTTTTGAATGGCCTCAAAAGGTTGAGTCCATTCTGTTTTTAAAAGCTTGTGGATATTTTTTCCTATTGCTTGCGACTTCCGCCAGCCGTAGAGCCACTTTGCCCCGGAATTCCAATAAGAAATTGCCCCATTCAAGTCTAGTACCGCGATCGTATCGTTGGCCAAATCCAGCATTTGTGCTTGCTTTCGCAGAGTTTCCTCGGCTTGTTTTCGTCCTCTGGCATCGCGGCAAATCGCAATAAACAAGTGTTGATTTGCCAGACGCATTTCGCTGATAGCTAACTCCATCGGAAACTTAGTTCCATCGTGGCGAATTCCAACTGTTTCTTGCTGGTAAGTCTTCAGCGTAGTATCTGGATGTAACACAAAATATTCGACCGAATAATCCCCCACGCTGTTGTACGGCTGCGGTTGAGCTATCAGTCGCCGCAGGTTAGAGCCAATTATTTGATCGGCTTTCTCGCCAAAAATCTTTTCTGCTGCCTTATTAAAAGACTCAATATTTCCCCCTGCGTCCAAAGTGATAATCCCGTCAGCCGCATTGTCTACCACAGCTTGAATGCGACTTTTAGTTTCTTCCAAGCCTGCTTCCCGCTTCCTCAACTCCTTCTCTAAAGCATCAAATAAATACCAGGAAGCCCCTGCTCCCAAACAGCCGAAAAGCAAACCAGCAACTTGCACAAAATTAGTGAAATCTATCAAACCCCGTCTTTGCTCATCTAGAGCTTTCTGGTAGGCTTCGCCGGCATTAGCAAACACATTAATTTTTGCACGCAGGTTATCCCTCCTCAATTTGCCTTGAGTGAACACCTCAATTATTTCCGGCGACTGCAAGCTTGTTGCCGAACTGTCGAGCTTATTCAAAGTGTTTTGCAAGAAATTTATATGCTGTTCGGTACTTTTTTTTATATCTTCAAATCGCTGAGCTTGCAGTTTGTTTTCTTGAACCATAACCTTGAGTTTAGCCAGCAGCGGAGGCAAACTCTTCTTGGCTTCTAAGTAGGGTGAGAGAAATGCGGGGCGCTTCGTCAAGCCGTAACCTCGAATGCCCGTTTCCGCATCCACCACAAGGGTTAACAAGCGGTTAGTTTCCTGAAGTATTGCCCTATTAGTATCTCCTCGCTCTCTTATCTGTATGGTAATCTCTCGGAGGGCTGCAATTGCTAGCAGGGAAGCAAACAGAAAAATAATGGGGATAGCAACGATGATTGTTCCCCGCTGGCGAATTGGTCGGTCTGTCCATACAAAGTGGAGGCAGCGATCGAGCAAATACTTCACGGATATTGCAGGAGAAAGTTTGCTGCCAGTATATCGCTTTTTGGCAGTTTAGGCTATGAATAAGTTTGTTTTGTTTGGTTTGACGATCGCCGGGGACTAACCGTGGAAACTAGATTAGACCCCTGCTATAGCTACCTGCTGACACTAACAGCAGATTTTTTGGCACGGTGTTTAAACGGAGGCAGGGAGAAAGAAAGGACTTTTTTCGACACCGAGACAGCAGGCGAAGCAGAAAGGATCGTTTCTGCTTTACCTTCGTTTTCGCCTTCGGCTTCTGCTTTTAAACTAGAGTCTGTTTCGCCAGTGTTTGGAACACTTGTAACTACAGTAGTCCACCTGCCTGTAGCCGGATCGCGATAACAAGTAAAAGGGTTTATTTTTAGTGGTTGACTGCAAGGTTTAATCATGTAGATGCACTCCTTTGATTCTGAGAAATTGTGCATTGCTTTCAGCAGCAGTGCTATCTCGCCCGTAGAAGCAGTATGAAGGCAAAAAGCAGAATTGTGTTTCTGCGTCCAGAGACTTTTGAAACTTCCTGATTTCCTGTTAAATTTTGCCTTCTACTGCTTCGCGACCATAGCATTACTTTTACCAAATTGCCTTTCTGGAAGCAACCCCCCACCGCCTTAATTAGGTTGAAGTGGGAATTGTGAATGCAGCGAGGCCCCCGATCGTGCCTGCAGGACAATCTTGGAATAATATAGGTATTCTAGGCTGAAAAAAAATGCTACTGTGTGATCGACAACAGAGGTCGATCGCGATCGGTGTCACAATTAAGAAGGGAATTGGTAATTGGTAATGGGTAATATCATTTCCGGTTACACTCATACATGATGTTGGCGGTTGACGGTTGACTGTTCACTCTCAACAGTCAACCGTCAACCGTCAACTCGAGTTTACTATTCCGATGCTAACGGATTTGATATAATTGGGAATGGGAAAATGGGTAATGGGGAAATTATTCCATTTTTGCCTATGAGTTAAATCGGTTAAATCCGGTACACCATTTCTGGAAAAATCCCCACCCGTTAAATCCCTTAAATCCGCTACATTGATAGTTACCCAACTTGCTTCTAACTAATATCAACTTTTGTCTTTAAATGAACAGTAAAAGTAGAGCCAACCTCCAACTCACTCTCAACAGTTATATCGCCACCCATCATCTGGCAAAACAAGCGGCTAATGGCCAATCCTAAACCGGTGCCACCGTACTTGCGAGTAGTCGAAGCGTCCCCTTGAATAAAAGGTTGAAACAAATTCTGTTGTTGTTCAGCCGACATTCCTATCCCCGTATCAGATACCTGCAAATACACCCAATCGCTATCGCCGGCTGGTTCGCGAGTCGCACTCAACAGCACCGTGCCACCTTCGGTAAACTTCAGGGCATTCGAGAGTAAATTGAACAGAATTTGCCGGACTTTAGTCAAATCTGCATACATCACTCCCAAATTTTCAGAGCAAGAAACTTGCAATTGATTGTGATTTTTTTCGACCAAAGGGTGCAAAGTTGCAACAACTTCTTCTATTAAATTACTGAGGTCAAATTTTTCTAAATAAAGCTCCATCCGACCTGCTTCTATCTTAGAAAGGTCTAGAATATCGTTAATTAAAGTCAGCAAGTGTTTGCCGGCGTTATAAATTTTTTGGGTATCGGGAATGATCTCTTCGAGTCCCGATTCCCGTGCTTCTTCTTGTAGCATTTCGCTGTAACCGATAATCGCGTTGAGGGGCGTCCGCAGCTCGTGGCTCATATTGGCTAAAAAAGTGCTTTTAGCTCTCGAAGCTGCTTCAGCTTTGTGTAAGGCTTCTTGCAAGGCTATTTCGGCTCTTTTGCGCTCGGCAATTTCGATGCGGAGCAGTTTATTGGCGGTGGTGAGTTGGGTGGTGCGCTGATCGACGGTCATTTCTAGCTGCGCTTTGGCTTTGGAGAGTGCTTCCTGAGCCCGCTGGCGCTCAAATCCTTCGATCGCCAGTGCTACCAAATTTGCCAAAGAATCAGCGAAGGTGCGCTCCTCCAGAGCCCACTGGCGGGGCGCGCCGATATGTTCGAGAGAGAGGATGCCCACGATCTGGCCGCCGAGCCTAATTGCTACATTTAATATGGATGAATTCGGCTTGCTGGCATTTGGCAGCACACCGGAATGTTCGGCTAGGGAAGATGAGTGGGACAAATTTGTTTGTAGAGAGTTTTGAGTCTTTGTCGTAGGTTCTAAAGCATTGTCCGATCGCAAATTTTCGCCCGGTGCGTCGCCTTCAACATCTAAAATTGATAAATTTAAATCGCTTGCCGATATGCACTCCCGGCTCAAATGATTCTCTTGGGTGCGATCGTACACGTCGAGACAAACTAATTTGAGGTTGGGGATTTTAAACTTAGAATGATTAACCCCCTCGTTTTGATCAGGGGTAGCGGCCTCTGTATCGAGTGGCTCTGTTTGGTTGTGGGCGAGCACTCTTTCGGTAAAATTTAGCTGCTGATCGCTGGGGTAGCGATTTCCAAATCTTCCATGGTTGTAAAGCCAGACGCTGACTTTTTCCACATCCAAAGTCCGGGCAGCAGCCTCAGTAATTTCGCGAATTCCCACATTCAGCGCACCGCTGTTGAGAGTCCTCTGCCTACCTAGCTGCAACAAAGCCAAACTCTGGCGGCGGAGACGCTTTTCGCTTTCTTGGAGGGTTTGTTCTGCTTCCTTGCGCTGGGTGAGGTCGTACAAGACGCACAATGCCGTCTGCTGCCCGTTAAACACCAGCGACTGAACCGAGATCATCGCCCAGAAAGCGGTGCCGTCTGATTTTTTACAGTGGAGTTCGTAGTTTTGCAGGTATCCCTCTTTAGCAAGTGCCTCAAGTACGTTTGGGCGATCGGCGGGGTTCAAGTAAAAGTCTGGAGTGCTGCAGCCGATCAATTTTTCTAGGGGTATGTTCAGGAGAGAAGCCAATTGAGCGTTCGCATACATAATTAAGCCGTCACAGAGGCGAGAAACTAATATCGGCACCGGAGTTGCCGAGGCGATCGCCCGAAACTGCTCTTCGCTTGAACGCAGCGCCAACTGAGCTTTGCTCAGCAAGTGAGCTTCCATCGTATCTGAATGTTCGGTGGTAGTCTCCAGCAAAATTTCTAGGTCAACCTTTTCGCGCTTCAAGTTTTCAAGTTCCGCACTCAGCCGCTGAACGTCGAAAAGTAGCTGTTCTGTGGATGGTTCTTCCTGCATAGCAATTGAAAATTGGTAATTTTTAGTCGGTTCTGAAGTTTTTTAGGGTTTCGTGCTAGTTTAACTATGACTTATTGCGATTAACTTCAGCCACCATTATCTTGGTTCTCGGACTTAGCCGGGGATTCCTGTTTACCTTTTTCGTTATTATTCCAATTCTAAGTGCAAGGAAGGCATCAGCCGCTGCAAGTTCTTCAGGGATTTTATCTGCCAGGGGATCTGTTTAGAACCTTTGATGGCGATTTGAATATTTTTTTGCTGGCGCACTTTGATCACAAATTTTGAGACAATATTAATTCCAGAACTATTTAAAAATTCTAGCTTTCGCAAGTCTAGAGTAACGGTGTTTGGGCAGGAGTCAGCCACTTCGTTGAGCAGATCGACGATCGGTTCGTATTCTTCCGCCTGGCTGAGTCGGAACGAGCCGCTACAGGTGACTGTTTGCGTAGCGCGATCGTACTGGATCGTGTAATCTTTGGTCTGAATCTCCATACTTTTGTCAGTTGCCGGTTTTGAGTGGTAAAGGGGCTTGCCTGCGTGAGCGAGGATTGAGCTTCAGGCTAGCACGATCAAAATTCAGCCGTTTGCCCAATGCCGAATGCCTTGGCTTGTGTAACTTTTATTACATATACTGCCAACTGTACCATTGCCAAAGGGCAGTTATGAGTTATTTTAGGATTTATCAGTTGTGTGAGTTGTGATACCAGTTGGCAAAAAGAATGCAACTGTTGACTAGCTCCAAACCCTGATAGTCATCAGTCATTGCCAACCTAACATCTCAAATCTCAAATCTCAAATTGTATGAGTTGTGGGTTGACGAGAGCGGCTTTTGCTGATGATCCGAGCTATCAATTGGATTTTATTCTCAACTTGGTATTGACAAAATCCCCAAAACATGAGAGATATTTCACATCTGACACTGGAGTGAAGGGGAGAATATTTAATGGCAATTTCAGGAATTACAGAAAAGCTTTTGGCTGCTAAAAAAGCTCAAGGAATTAGTTTTGCAGATTTGGAAAAAGTTTTGGGGCGCGACGAAGTTTGGATTGCGGCCGTTCTTTATCGTCAAGCTACCGCATCAGCAGATGAAGCCGAGAAAATTATCTCGGCTTTGGGGCTAGATAGCGAGACGGCTGCGGTTCTCTGTGAACCTTCCTTAAAAGGTTCTTTGGAATCCCCGGTTCCAGTTGACCCTCTGATTTATCGTTTCTATGAAATTATGCAGGTTTACGGGATGCCACTCAAAGCAGTGATTCACGAAAAATTTGGTGACGGGATTATGAGCGCGATCGACTTTACTATGGATGTCGAGAAAGAAGCAGACCCAAAAGGCGATCGAGTGAAAATAATTATGTCGGGAAAATTTTTGGAATACAAAAAATGGTAAGCCCGTGCGGCTTTATTTTCAAGTGAAAATGAAAAATTCAAATTTGCTCGAATGACTCGTGACTAATGACTAAAGCCTCAAAAGTGTTAACTTAGAAATAGAGATCGCGAAGCTTGACTGGCTTGGGTGTCCGATCGGGAAACCCTTCTAGGGCAAAGCTAAGGTCGCTCCCGCGGCAACTTCCCCAGTCGAAACAAGCAACCGCAACCGTAAATTAAGAGGCAAATATGTCAAAATATGACTCCCATCTCAGATGCTCCTTTTGCGGCAAGTCGCAAGAGTACGTCCGCAAGTTAATAGCTGGGCCCGGCGTATACATTTGCGATGAATGCGTGGAACTGTGCAATGAAATTTTAGAGGAGGAGTTCTTTGACTCCAGTAAAACAATTGGTCAACAGATTCCCCAATCAGAGGTGCGAGAGTCTCAGGGACAAGGAACCAGGCGTCCGGGTCGATCGAATAAATCGAAAATTGTTTTAGCTCAAATTCCGAAACCAACAGAGATTAAGCAGCATTTAGACAACCACGTCATCGGCCAGCATTCAGCAAAAAAAGTTCTTTCTGTAGCAGTTTACAACCACTACAAGCGCTTGAGCGTTGACCAAGCTAAAGATAGCGAGAAGTCTTCCCCTGACAGCGATGTAGAACTGCAAAAATCCAACATCCTGCTAGTCGGGCCCACAGGTTGTGGCAAAACTTTGTTAGCGCAAAGTTTGGCGCAAATGCTCGAAGTTCCCTTTGCGGTAGCGGATGCGACGACACTGACAGAAGCTGGATATGTCGGCGACGATGTAGAAAATATCTTGCTGCGGCTGTTGCAAATGTCCGATTTTGATGTCGAATCGGCGCAGCGGGGCATTATTTATATTGATGAAATTGACAAGATTGCTCGCAAAAGCGAAAACACTTCGATCACTAGGGATGTATCGGGAGAAGGAGTTCAGCAAGCGCTGCTAAAAATGTTGGAAGGAACAGTGGTTAACGTTCCCCCGCAAGGCGGCCGCAAACATCCTTACCAAGATTTTATTCAAGTTGACACTAGCAAAATTCTATTTATTTGTGGCGGTGCTTTTGTCGGTTTGGAAAAAATAGTTGAACAGCGTTTGGGTAAAAAATCTTTAGGCTTTATTCAGCCAACGGAAAGCGACAGCAACTCGACTTTGCCGGCGAAAGACAAGCGGGCTGCTGATATTTTGCAGCAGGTACAGCCGGACGATTTAGTCAAGTTTGGTTTAATTCCTGAGTTTGTGGGGCGGATTCCGGTGGTAACGGTAATTTCGCCGCTGGATGAAGCAGCTTTGATGCAGATATTGACCGAGCCCCGGAATGCGCTGGTGAAGCAGTATCAAAAGCTGTTGAAGATGGACAGCGTGGAGTTGGAATTCCAGCCGGAAGCGCTACGGGCGATCGCCCAGGAGGCCTATCGACGCAAAACTGGCGCGAGAGCTCTTCGCAGCATTTTAGAGGAGTTAATGCTGGATGTGATGTACGAGTTGCCTTCTCGCAAGGATGTGGCTAACTGTATGATTACTCCTGAAATGGTCGAGAAGCGATCGACTGCTGAATTGCTGTGGCATCCCGCATGGCGGCAGCACGAAACTGCATAATTTGTAATCTGTAGGGTGCTTGTGGCGCACCCTACAAGCTTGGCAAATTTACTTTATGACAGTTAAAAAAATGTCAGTCAATGTAGCTAAAGCCAGTAAAAAATCGAGATTGTTAGTATCCAGTTTGCTGCCGAGGATTGCAATTTACAGCGCGGTTGTGGCTGGCATCATGGCGTCATTTTACGATTTCAAACTCAATAGGATCGTCCCCCCCCCGTCCCCGGCAACGGCTAAGATGAAATTGTTAGAAGCCAGAGGCTTTATTGCAAGAATCAATAGAGGGCAGCAAGCTTACTATGCAGAATACGGTAAATTTAGCGATTCCATTGCAAAATTGAATTTAGGATTTAAAGAACAGACCAAGAACTATAATTACACTATAGTCTCATCAATGGGCCCGGTTCAAACTAGGCACAATCACCGCGAACCAGCACAATTTGAAAGCGCGATCGCGATCGCCAAACCTACTGATAGGAACCCCGGAAAATCCTACACGGGCGCAGTATTTGCTTACAAAGAAAAGGGTAGCAATCTAATAAAAACTATTAGTGCTATGTGCGAGAGCGATCCGGAGAACGTAAGTTATCCAGAAACTTGGATTCCGCCAACTTTTGACGGCAAAGAAATTGACTGCCAGCCCGGAACAACGTTACGGTGAAGTTAACTGCCAGCCCGGAACAACGAGGTTAAGGTAAAACCTTGAAACTCTTTTGCGTCACTTTTTGACCGTCTAAGTAAAATTGAAACTGCCAATTGCCGGGTTTGTCATCTTTTTGAAAATTGTACCAGCACCAAGTATTTAATCGATCGCCCGTCGTTTTTAAATAAGATTGACTCTGGGCTGCGAATAGTCCTTGAGGGTTGACAACCTTACAATAACTTCTATATTCTCCTTTTGGCAACTTAGTACCACTGACAGCAAAATAGACTTTTTTGTTTTGCCTCAAAGACCAAAAATCTCTAGTTTTTGTCGATTCTAGTTTGTCAGTTAACATCACTTGAGTCTGAGGACTTAACTTTTTTGCGTTGATTACTCGTTTGATATCGACGGCTGTTTTAGGTTCGGGAAATTTCCAGAGCACGGGAATAAAAATAGCAGCAATTGCTGTTAATAATCCGACTGATATCAGTGCGAGTTTTGACTTGTTACGCTGCTGAACTACCTCTAGGGGAATCAAAGCATTGAGGGCAGCATCCGCCGAAAGATAGCGGTGTTTGAAATTAGGTTCCACCATTTTTTGCAGCCAGTCAAGAAATTCTGGAGTTAGCTGCAGCAAGCGATGTTTAAAATTAATCCGCCCGGTATCGTCCATCAAACTGCCAACTTCGGTAGAATTGATGCCGATTAGCAAGCAAATTAGCGTTGCGCCGAGACTGTATAAATCCGATGCAACAGTTAGCTGCCGATTGAACATTTGTTCTGGCGGCATAAAACCCAAAGTGCCTTTAACAACGCTGCTGGCGGCCACTTCTCCCCCGCCGATTCTGGCAAATCCGAAATCGACAAGGCTGACATTCATCCGGTCATTTACTAAAATATTTTCGGGTTTTAAATCTCTGTGGATGACTGGCGGAACCCGATTTTGCAGGTATTTGAGTATTTCTAAAACAGAGATAGCAATTTGCTTGATTTGTTCGGGCTTCCAGTGGTTAGAATTTGCCAAGGAAGGGGCATTTTTGTATTCTTGCACCATGCAGAAACCCGATGCAGTGGGGAAGGAATCTAAATAGCGGGGAATGCTGGGATAGTCGAGTTCTCGCAAAATCTGAATTTCTTGTTCGCACGCTTGATATTGAGCCCAATTAGCGCCTGTTTGGGCAAATTGAAATTGTTTGACAGCGACGGAACGTTTGGTATTAATTTCGGTAGCGAGATAAGTAACTCTACCGCCAGCGCGATTGTGTCCGAGTTCGCGGGTTATTTGATAGCCGTAGTTGGAAAAGTCAGGAAAAGCATTCATAGGTAAATAGTTGATAGTCGATAGTTGATAGTTAGTGGTTGAGAGTTGTGATAGTTAATAGCGAGGTTTTTAAAAGTGGGATTTAAAGCGAACTCTCGAAACAATCTGCCAACAACAGGCAGGAATGCAGACTCTTAATATTTGGTAAGGTTTGTAGTGAGGACTTCAGTCATTGAGGTTGAAAGTCCTTGCTGCGAACAAGTTTTTACGGTTTAATTAAATTTGGTCTGGATTTGCGATAGTTGGCAAGCATTCTTTTTGGTTTAAAAACGATCGAGTCAATTAACGGAATTCCAGTGACGGCTAGAGATGTCATTATCGTTCCTCCTACAACTAATATTTCTCTTGGTTCAACCCATTTTAATTGAAATTCTAAGCTTCTAAATAGTATAAATGCTACTGACAAACTCATACAAAATCCGGCAGTAAGAAAAGCTCTTGTGCTAGCATCTACTTCAAGGATTTGTCGGGCTATCTGCTCGTCAATCAGCTTGTTAAATACCGAACTGACTATCTTGTAAATCAGGGATGCCAGCGCTAGAATCAAGACGAATCTAAAGCTATTAGCATACAATGAAAATGATAAAAGCAGCATAATAACTGCTACTATCGTAATATTTTCGATCGTAACATTCGTAATTATTCCTCCTAGTATTAAGGCTCCAAGTAAAGTTACTGCGAGCGAAACCAGCACTGACCCAGCATACACAAAACTTATTAATTGATTATCGATCGTACCCTTCGCAATATCAAAAACAATACTGGTTAATATGCTGCTAATAAAACCAGAAAAAATCAATCCTATTAACCCTCCACATAAAGCTAGAAACCAATTAAAATCATATTTTTTTGATTGGGCTGTAATGGCGATTTCGGCGACTAAAAATCCCAACAAGCCACTCGTAAAACAGATGGGAAGCAGGATAGTAGTAGTCCCAGAATACAAAAAGATGTCAACCTCCAGATAGGGGTAAGTATAATCAATCAAGGAAAATATCACAACTGTTACCAGCAAACAGCACATAAAAGTTGCTAAGCTCAAACAGAACATAAAAGTCAGCCTGAATACCGACAAAAAATTAGTTTTTTGCGGTACGGGCAGGGATGCTGTTGTGACTGGCAATTCTATTGTATGAGTTTCTGGTTCCGAATTTGCGCGCAAGATGATTTGGCGGTTGTAAGTTTGACTTTCCAGCAATTTGCTCGTATCGACTGCGATTTTGCACTCGATATTATTGCTTTCAAATGCCTGCGGTTCAAAGGAGATCCAAGAGTGGTCGTAGGGCGTGTGGGGCGGATCGTTCGGATGCGGCGCGACTTCCCACCTGCCACAAAGCATTGTATCGGGAATTGGATTGCTAATGGCAATCGTCTGTGTTAAGATTTCTCCATATTCAGTAGCAGTGAATTGAATGCGATTGCGCTCAATTCTCACTTTCGGCAAGCTGCTGACATCCAAAGATTCTAGCGCAGTTAAAGAATCCGCAGCCGATGGATATCTGTCTTGCAATCTTGGCGCTACCATCCTCTCCAACCAATTCATCCAACCCTGCTGCAATGGCGGTACTAAATGCCGGAAATGAATGCCATAATTGGCATCAACTAAATTACCGACATCCGCAGATTTCGTACCAGTTAACAAGCAAATCAGGGTTATCCCCAAGCCGTAAAGATCCGACGCTTTGGTTAATTCTCGGTTGAACATTTGTTCCGGCGGCATGAATCCCATCGTGCCTTTGACAACGCTGCTAGCCGCGATATTTCTACCTCCTAGACGAGCAAAACCGAAGTCTACTAAATAAACATTGAGCTGGTCATCTATTAACAAGTTTTCGGGCTTAATGTCGCGGTGAATTATCGGCGGTTTTTGAGCTTGCAGGTCAACTAAAATATCTAAAGTTGCGATCGCAATTTGTTTGATATCCGGCGGTGAAAAAGTCCGGGCGACTGCAGATTCGGCATTTTTGTATTCCTGCACCATGCAGAAACCGCTGTCAGTCTGGAAAGAATCGAGATAGCGTGGGATGCCAGGACGATCCAGATTTTGCAAAACTTTAATTTCTTGTTCGTAAGCTTCGTATTCGGCCCAGCTAGCACCTAATTGAGCAAATTGAAATTGCTTAATTACAACGGATTTTTTAGTGTTAATTTTTGTGGCGAGATAGGTGACGCGGCCGCCCAGACTGTTGTATCCGAGTTCGCGACTTATTTGATAGCCATGTTGGGAAAAGTCAGGAAAAGCGTTCATAGGTAATTACTATGGTTGGTAGTAAGGACTTTAGTCCTGAAGCAGTTATCTTATAAGGACTAAAGTCCTTACTACGAACAAAACGATCGCTCCTACAAACATAACTTTTTTGAAAAAAGGCGGCAAGTGCGGTATGATGTGATTTCGCGATCGGTTCTAGCGGGGAGCAGTCGCTAGAGGAAACGGGGAAAGTTCGGTGCAAGTCCGACGCTGTCCCGCAACTGTAATGAAACGCTTGTTGTTTCTAAAGTCAGAATGCCCGCCGATATCTAACTCACTTTTGAACGCATCTGCGAGGTACGGATGATGGATGGAATTAACACGGCTGTACGCACAAAGCACAGTCTACTTGTTTGCACTGCTTGCGCTAGTGTTTGGAAAAACGGCAAGCGCGAAGGAAAAAGTGGCGGTCAACTATTCATGGAAAATTTGTCGCAACTCGCTAAAGATTGGGAGTTTTCTGATAAATTTGAGATTCAAGAAGTTGAGTGCATGAGTGCTTGCAGTCACTCTTGTGCGGTGTGTTTTGCGGCAGTTGGAAAGTACACTTATCTGTTTGGTGATTTACCCGCAAATGAGTCAGAAAGCGTGGAGGCGGTACTCGAATGCGCGGGTCAATACTATGCTAAACCTGACGGTTTGTTGCCTTGGTCTGAGCGTCCTCAAGCTCTCAAGAAAGGCGTTTTAGCAAAGATTCCTCCCCTGGCAAATTAGAGCCTTTCTCGTTACCATGCTCTGCCCATTGGTGACAAATTAACGTCAAACCGATCGTCTCTCTTGTTTTTATCGAAATCTAGATCCCCCCTAACCCCCCTTAATAAGGGGGGGACAAGAAATATTCTCAAAGTCTCCCTTCTTAAGAGGGATTTAGGGGGATCTAGACTTCGCCTAAAAGCGACTTTTATTGTAGGTTTCAGTCTTAAGTTGTCACCTACGATCTCTGCCTGGTAACGCATACCCAGAGGCTCTGCGTCGTCTTAAAAGCGCTCCTTTATTCCAGCGAGGCAGAGCCTCTAGATTAGCATTCCCAGGCTCTGCCTGGGAACGAGATATCCCACCATCAAATAAGCACAAAATTATCAATGCACAAAATTCCTGTTACTGTCATCACTGGTTTTCTCGGTAGCGGCAAAACTACCTTAATTCGCCACTTATTGCAAAATAATCAAGGTCGCCGCATTGCTGTTCTGGTTAACGAATTTGGCGAAATCGGAATTGATGGAGAACTGCTGCGCGATTGCCAAGTTTGCGACGAAGAAGAAAATGTCAGCAGCAATATTGTTGAACTAACAAATGGTTGTCTTTGCTGCACTGTTCAAGAGGAATTCTTGCCGACTATGCAGGAATTGTTGAAGCGCAGACAACAAATTGATTGTATTTTAATTGAGACTTCTGGCCTCGCACTTCCTAAACCTTTGATTCAAGCTTTTCGCTGGCCGGAAATTCGCACGGGTGCTACAGTAGATGGTGTTGTTGCTGTTGTCGATTGTGAAGCTATTGCTAGCGGTTCTTTCGTCGGTGATATCGATGCTTTGATGGCACAGCGACAAGCTGATTCTAGTTTAGATCACGAAACTCCGATCGAGGAATTGTTTGAAGACCAGTTAGCCTGTGCCGATATGGTACTTTTAACGAAGGTCGATCGCGTAGATGCGGAAACTCACAAGAAAGTCCAAAGCTGGTTGCAGCAAGAGTTACGTCCGAGTGTGAAAATTGTACCCTGCAAAGGTGGCGAAATTAACCCTGATGTGCTCATGGGATTTAATGCCGCGGTTGAGGATGATTTGGAGTCTCGCCCCAGTCACCACGACACTGAAGAGGAACATGAACATGATGATGATATTAACTCGACTTACTTTATTGCCGATCGTGAATTTGAACCTGAAGCATTGGTGAAAAAACTGCAATCCTTGATGCAGCAGGAGGAAATCTATCGGATTAAAGGGTTTGTGGCGGTTCCCAAGAAACCGATGAGGATGGTGTTGCAAGGTGTGGGCTCGCGGATAGAATATTTTTACGATCGTCCTTGGCAACCTTCCGAACTCCGGCAAACCAAATTAGTGTTGATCGGTCGAGAGTTAGAGCGCGATCTAATTGCAGCTATGATTAACAACTAATTGTCATTTGAGAGGGGCGGGTTGATGGATATTTTGAATTGCAGCAAATATTATTGGCAAAACTCGCTCCTCCAAGCTCTCACGAACAATTAATTAACATTATTTAATATTGTGACCACTGCCAGCAAGTCTGGTGTAAAATAGCGATAATGGTTATCATTGTACAAAAATCGAGGTCAAGTATGGTGACTGCTGGGGCGATCGAATCAGTTCCTGTTACCGTTCTCACGGGTTATCTGGGTGCAGGCAAAACTACGCTACTGAACCGCATTTTAACACAGGAACACGGCAAAAAAGTTGCAGTCATCGTCAACGAATTTGGCGAAGTAGGCATCGACAACCAACTGATAATTGATGCCGACGAAGAAATTTTTGAGATGAACAACGGCTGCATTTGCTGTACAGTCCGAGGCGATTTAATTCGGATTATCGGTAACTTGATGAAGCGGCGAGACAAATTCGACCACATAGTCATCGAAACCACAGGTTTAGCCGACCCCGCACCCGTAATTCAAACATTTTTTGTAGACGAAGATATGCGAGACAAATTGCTGCTAGATGCAGTTGTCACGGTAGTCGATGCCAAGCACATCTGGCAGCACTGGGACGCAGACGAAGCTCAAGAACAAATTGCTTTCGCTGATGTAGTTTTAGTCAACAAAACTGATTTAGTGACTGACGAAGAATTGGCAGAATTAGAAAAGCGAATTCGCGCCATGAATGCAATGGTCAAAATTTACCGTACCCGCAACGCTGAATTAGCAATGGATGCTTTGTTGGGCGTCAAAGCATTTGATTTGAACCGGGCATTAGAAATAGAACCAGACTTTTTGGGCGAACACACTCACGAACACGACGAAAGTGTTACCTCAGTAGCCATAGTAGAATCCGGCGCCATTGATCGCAACAAATTTAGCGATTGGATGGAGGAATTGTTGCGAACTCAAGGCCCGAATATATTTCGGACAAAAGGCATTTTGAATGTCGCCAGAGACAACCAGCGATTTGTTTTCCAAGGAGTACATATGGTGTTTGATGGCCGACCAGATAGACCTTGGAAAGCTACAGAAACTCCGAAAAACGAACTCGTATTCATTGGTCGCGACTTAAACGAAAATCAATTGCGAGAGGATTTTCGGAAATGTCTGGTTTAACTGGCATATTGAAGCATTTTTAATCAGCCTTTTAGGAACAGGCTTTCCGGCCTGTTCCACAAGAATAAAATTCATCTTTTGTGGAAGGGAACAGGCTTTCCGGCCTGTTCCGCAAGAATAAAATTCATCTCTTGTGGAACGGGCATCTTCCCCGTTCTTAAGAAGAGTGCAACATCTCAGATTCAATAAATATGGGTAACAAAAAGACAAATAAAAGTGAACGAAACCTGCAATTTCATGCTAAAGAAATGCTGTCTGACTACGTAACTGCTGTTACTTGGTCGCCGGACGGCGAAACTTTAGCCGTCTGTTCCGCTGCGGGCGAAGTGATGCTGGCGAAAGTAGGGGCAGTTAATGAATTGTCCTTGCAAAGGCTACAAACTTCCACGGGTAAATCAGCCGATTGCTTGTCTTTTTCCCGCGACAGTCAATTCCTAGCTGCTGGCGGACAAGATGGAAAAGTGCGAATTTGGCGCGTTAATTCTGGGGAATTAATTGCTGATTTGGACAACCAGCGTGTCTGGGTTGATAAGTTAGCTTGGAGTCCCAACTGCAACCAGTTAGCTTTCAGTATGGGGCGCTACGTTCAAGTCTGGAATGTTGAGGATAATGTTGTTGAAGTAACGCTGAATTTCGAGTCATCATCTATCCTCGATTTAGCATGGCATCCGATGGTTCAATATCTGGCAGTTAGCGGCTATCAAGGCGTCAAAGTTTGGCATGGCGAAGACTGGGACGAAGACCCGGAAATTTTATCAGTACCCTCTGCAACAGGTGCAATTGCTTGGTCGCCACAAGGAGAATATTTAGCTTGTGGCAATAGGGACAATACTCTCATTGTTAATGAATGGGGCAATTTTGAACCGTGGGTAATGCAGGGTTTTCCGGGGAAAGTTCGGGAGTTAGCTTGGTCGGATAAAAATAATTCTTTGGGTGCGCCTTTGTTAGCTGCTTCGAGTTCTCAAGGCATTTCTGTCTGGGAAAGAGATGCTGATGAAAGAGTCGGTTGGGATTCTTGGGCGTTAGAGGTGCATGAAAATGTGGTAAATGCGATCGCCTTTCAACCTAGCACATTTTTATTAGCTTCCGCAGCGGCAGACGGTCAAGTTTGTTTGTGGTATGAAGCAGAACAATTGCTGCAAATTCTAGAAGGTGCAGAGGGCGGTTTTTCCTGTCTGGCATGGCATCCCGAAGGCCAGTTTCTCGCCGCTGGCGGCTGTGGAGGTGAATTGCTGGTTTGGTCACAATCTATGGACAGCAAAGGGTGCGGAGGGCCCTAAGTTCGCATAACGGGCGCACCAGTTTGACCAAAAGATAAAAATTGAAAACTTGGTCTTGACAAAATGCTAGATTACAATACCATTTTAGTGGCTGCACTATCCTCAAAGGCGATCGACAATTATGACCCAACAGCAATTTCTCGAACAACTCAACACTATTCTCGACCAAAACCACTTGCTGAAACACCCGTTCTACCAAATGTGGAATGAAGGTAAACTCGACCTCGTAATGCTGCAAGAGTACGCCAAAGAATATTATCTGCAAGTCCACAACTTCCCCACTTATGTCAGCGCTACGCACGCCGCCTGTGACGACATCAAAATTCGTCAAATGCTCCTCGAAAACCTGATAGAAGAAGAGAGAGGCGCTGCTAATCACCCTGAACTGTGGCTGCGCTTTGCCGAAGGTTTGGGTTTAAACAGAAATGCAGTTATCGATCACGAACACTTAGAAAAAACCAGCGAATCCGTTCGCATTCTCAAAGACTTAGCGCGCAGCGAATCGCCTGTCACAGGTTTAGCAGCCCTTTACGCTTACGAAGCGCAAATCCCCGAAGTTTCTACCACCAAAATCGCTGGTTTGAAGGAATTTTACGGCATCGATTCCGAAGCTGCTTTGTCTTTCTTTAAAGTCCACGAAAAAGCCGACGAGTTCCACTCGGAAGCTACCCGCGAAGCGCTGTTAGAACTTTGCCAAACTGAAGAAGCAAAACAGGAAGCGCTGTTAGCAACTGAGAAAGCAACTTTTGCTATCAACTTATTGCTTGACGGCGTTTACGAAGCTTATTGTCAAGCTAAGTAAGCTTTACTGCATTTAAATTGCATATTTGGAGCGGGCTAGAAGCCCACCCCACAAGAGTCTAAAGAGTCTAATTATTTTTTTAGATGCAATTTAAATGCTGATTAGCTTAACCGTAAAAAACGCATAATTTGTAGGGCGGGTTAGCCTAGTGATTGGGGCGATCGCCAACAATCTCACAACAAAACCCGCCCTTCCTCACTAACCATTTCGGTACTCATTCTCCTCTCTTTCTTGTCAAAATTCCTTGACTGGGACTGAACAATAAAGCTAGTAAAAATAACCCAAAAATAACTAATACAATTGCCGCCCCAGACGGCATATTAAAATAATAGCTGAGATACATACCACTCACGCTAGCTGTAATCCCAAGAATTGCTCCTAATCCCATCATTAAATGTAGCTCTTTTACTAACAAATACGCCGTTATTCCCGGTCCGATTAAGAGCGAAATTACTAACAGCGCTCCCACAGTTTGCAAACTCGCAACAATCGTCAGCGTAATCGCCGAAATCATCCCGAAATAAATCCAGTTTACAGGCAAACCGCACGCTTGCGCCCCCAGAGGGTCAAAAGTATAAAATAGCAGTTCTTTATAAAACATTTTAACCGTCGCCAAAATAATCAAAGTAATGACAAAAGTCTGCTGCACGTCAGCAGGCGCAACTGACAAGATATTCCCGAACAGAAACCCGTCTAAGTCTAATTTTGTTGTCCGCAATAAGCTAATCAAGGTGACGCTAATCGCTAAAAATGTAGATAAAATTAAGGCCATGACTGCATCAATTTTTAGGCGCGATTGCGATTGAATCCACGCCATAATCACGGCGCTGATAATTCCTGATATAAACGCGCCGATCGAAATGTTGAAACCTAAAGAAAAAGCCACCGGCAATCCTGCTAATACTGAATGGGCTATCATGTCAACCATCATTCCCATTTGTTGTACAATTAAGTAGGAGCCAACCACGGCACAGAGAATTCCTAGCAAAATGCCGACGGCGATCGCATTTCGCATGAACTCGAATTTTAGTGGCTCAATTAGTAGGTTTAGCATTGAATTACTTACGTCAATAATCTTATTATTTTAAACGCAGATATAAAATTATTATCTGCGTTAATTTGCGTTAATCTGCGGTTGAAAATATTTATTATGCTCAAGCAGCAACTAAACTTAAATCGTATCCATAGGCTTTTTGAATATTGGCTGCGGTGAGCACTTCCCGGCAGGTACCACTTGCAATTAACTGCTTATTTAGCAATAATAAATTGTCGTACTGTTTTAAAGTTTCGCCTAAATCGTGGCTGATTACTAGCAATGTTTTATTTTCTGCTTTTAGTTCGGCAAAAATATCGAAAATAATTTCTTCGGTGGCTTTGTCGATCGCGTTAAAAGGTTCGTCGAAGAAGAATAAATCGGCTTGTTGGGCGATCGACCTTGCTAAGAAAATCCGCTGCTGCTGCCCGCCAGACAGTTCGCCAATTTGCCGATCGCGCAAATCCCACATTCCCACCCGCAGTAAAGCAGCTTTCACCAATTCTTGCGACTGCTTTGAGGGACTCCGAAACCAACCAGTCTGGACGGTTCGTGCCATCATTACCGCATTCCACACCGTAATCGGATAATCCCAGTCAATTTGCGATCGCTGCGGCACATAAGCCACCCGCGACAACTGTTGCTTCAGCAGCCGTCCCTGATATTTCACCAAACCCCGACAGGCGGGGATCAATCCCAGCATCGCTTTCACCATCGTGCTTTTCCCCGCGCCGTTGGGGCCGAACACACCGGTTAATTGTCCGGGATCTAACTGGAAATTCACGCTGTTGAGGGCCGCAATTCCGCGATAATTGACAGCCAAGTCTTGCACTTCTAGCATAATTAGAGATTTTGAGAACGATTCTTGTTCGTAGCTACTACAATAGGATAACTCGAAAAAGCAATAATGATTATCGTTCCAAAGGTGAAAATGTTAAAGAACTTGGCTGGAAAAACCCGCAGATTGTGGGGTACGGCTGTTTTGGCAATTGGTTGCGGAGTGGTTGCGTGCAGTGGAGCACAGAACGCAAGTAATGGAGTGCCAGAGAGTCCCGCCGCGACTCAAACTCCAGCCAGTCGGGTGGCCAACTTGCCAAAAGTCGTCGCCACGACAGGCGTTATCTGCGACTTAACTAAAGAAATCGCTCAAAGTTCGATCGACACCACCTGTCTAATCAAGCCGGGAGACGACCCTCACGCCTATCAAACCAAGCCGGAAGACCGCAAAGCGATTGAAACAGCAAATCTGATTTTATACGGCGGCTACAACCACGAACCCAGCATCATTAAGTTAATTGAATCTAGCAGTAATTCCGCGCCCAAAATCGCCGTCCACGAACTCGCCGTTCCCAAACCGCTGATGGGCAAAGACGAGCACGAACACGGCGAAGAGAAAGCGGAAAACCAATCTCATGCAGAAGGCGAACAAGTCCCTGACCCTCACGTTTGGCATAACCCTCAAAATGGCATCCGTATGGTAGAAACTATTCGCGATGAATTGATCAAAGTTGCCCCCAGCAATGCTCAAATTTATACAAAAAATGCAGCAAGCTTAACAGATAAGTTGCAAAAAATAGATACTTGGATCAAAGCTCAAATTGCGACTATTCCAGCCCAAAAACGGAAGTTAGTAACAACTCACGATGCTTTGAGTTACTATGCCGATGCTTACGGTTTGGAGATGGCTGGAGCTTTGCAGGGTGTGACAACAGAGGAACAGCCCACTGCAGCAAGAATTGCGGAATTGTCCTCAGAAATTAAGGCCGCAGGAGTGCCGACAATTTTTGCAGAAACTACAACTAATCCGAAGTTGATGGAGACTGTGGCGAGGGAGGCAAATGTAAAAATTTGGGACAAAGAACTTTACAGCGACGAGTTGGGCGGCCCGGGCACGGGTGCTGATACATATCAGGGAATGCTGAAAACTAATACTTGCGCGATTATTTCTGGCCTCGGCGGTAATTGTACTTCCTTTGCCGGAGAAACTGCACCAACTCCCAAAACATAGAATTTTCTAAAGTTCGCCTACTACCAAGCACCTTACATTTTCTGGGTACGCAGCAAAATGCAGCGCTCGCAATCGCAGGGGTTTTCGATTGCAAACGCTGCGTTTGCAGCGATGACTTTAAGGTGAATTTTGCTCCTCGGTACTGGGGGGTTTTTGGCCAATTCCCAATTGCTTCTTAGAGGATTTTAAGTCTTTCCAAAGCATCTTAATATCTTTATAGGCTTTCTCAGCGCTAATTTTCCCCCCTGTTTCCAGCGAGCAAATATAAGTTATTTTTTGAGCAAACTCCTGCAAGTTGGCATTAAACGCCAAGTTTTCTGGCGTGAAATCACCGTAGTAGCGATTGCGAGGATGTAAAAAATCTTCCCGCTCTTTCATTGCCCCCTCCTAATTAAACTGTTGGTATTCAACTTTTGGTTCGGTCTCTGCTGTAAATAGCACTATTTGTACTCAGTATCGCGGCGCTAACTTGCTTCTATTGTATTGCGTAAGTAGCAGTTGTGCTTTTTCGCTCTGTATTTAGTCTATTAATGCAGTCTTAACCTTAAGTTAGCTTGATTTTAACTTTTCTTTAACCTAAAAGCAAAAAAAATGGGAAATGCGCGGTTCGCATCTCCCTTAAGATATATTTGGCCGTTGGTGATTAACCTTTTGTGAAGCCGAATATTTATTTGTGGCACTCGCAGCCGGTGTGGCCGCAGCCTTGGCCGTTGGGATGCCCGTCAGCGCAAGCACTGGAACAGTATGTTTTGCCGTCTTTTTCAATGGCTTCGCTGGGGCTGACAACGCACGAGCATGAAGGACAGGCACATTTTGTTTGGGTGGCAGTAGTCATTTTACATTCTCCTGGTGGGGTTGTTTGTCTATACTAATATATGAACATATATTCAGATATAAGTCAAGGGAGTGTAAAAGTTTTGTTACAAAAGCTTTGCCGATCGCACTAAAATGAAAATGAGAATTAAAATTAGCCGGGAAAAGATGTCACCCAACTCTGCTGTTAATGGAGCGATAAGTCAGCCTCACCAAGAAAACGATACACCAATGTGCGATCGACCGCACCTAGTTGACAGTGTACGGGCCGGGGACATCCAAACACAAGTTCTCAACACCGCAAAAGCTCAGCGGATGGCTGAGTTTTTCAGTCTTTTGGGAGATGCGAATCGCCTGCGGCTGCTGTCGGTTTTGGCAAAACAAGAACTGTGCGTGTGTGACTTGGCTGCGGCGTTGAGTATGAGCGAGTCAGCAGTATCGCATCAGTTGCGGGCATTGCGGGCGATGCGGTTGGTAAGTTACCGCAAGGTTGGGAGACAAGTTTTTTATAGTTTACTCGATCGCCACGTTTTTGAACTTTACCAAGCAGTCGCCGAACACTTAGACGAAGAATAATCTTTTGGGGGTTGGGCGTTGGGCAGTGGGCATTGGGCATTGGGCATTGGGCATTGGGCAGTGGGCATTGCTAATCGATTTAAAATTTTGTAGGGGCGGCTTTTACCAATTATTTTGGTTTAAGACCACTAATCTCGTAAACCCGCCCTCACCAAACTCAATATCAATCTTTGACGGTGTGGCCCGTAGCAACAACCGCCTGTGAAATTGACTCTTCAGAAGCTTGAGCTTCAACTGTAACAGTCTTAGCTGCGACATCCACATTGACAGTAGCATCGGAGTCAACAGTTTTGATGGCTTTGGTAATTGTATCAGCGCAGCCAGAGCAGACGATCGAGGGAACGTTAAGTAGTATTGCCATAATTAAGCAAATTTTCGTAGATGACAGTATTATTTTTTATTTTAATCTAAATTCGTGAAACACGCGCTTTCCCCGATTCCGGCAGGGGCTTAAACCCCTGCCTCAAAGCTCAATTCGGTTAAAACCGACTGTAGAGTTTGACGTTAAAAGTTATAGATTATTTCCTACCAATATCACTTCCAACTTAATACCTCTGAAGGCACATTAATCTCCGGTATGCAGCGGCCAACGGCGGCGGCTACAGGGCGCAAACTAACAACTAAATCTACCATATCGGGCAAAGAAAGAGCTTGCCGCGCGTCAGAAACCGATTTTTCCGGTTGCGGGTGACACTCAATAATTAATCCGTCTGCACCGCAAGCAACCGCTGCTTTGGCTAGTGGTGCGACTAATTCTCGCTTGCCGACGGCGTGAGAAGGGTCTACAATCACTGGCAAATGAGTTAACTGTTTCAGCGCTGCGACTGCACCTAAATCTAATACGTTTCGTGTGTAATTGTCGAAGCTGCGGATGCCTCTTTCACAGAGAACTACATGAGGATTTCCGTGACTGAGAATGTATTCGGCGGCCATCACAAATTCTTCGATTGTGGCTGATAAGCCGCGTTTTAGGAGGACTGGTTTTCCGGCTTGACCGATCGCCTTTAGTAACTCGAAGTTTTGCATATTCCGACTGCCTACTTGCAGCATATCAGCATAGGTGACAACTGGCTCGATTTGGGCGATCGACATTACCTCTGTCACCACGGGCAAACCGTAACGCCGGCTGACATCAGCTAAAATTTCCAGTCCCTCAATTCCCATCCCTTGGAAAGCATAGGGAGAAGTGCGGGGTTTGTAGACTCCGCCTCGCAAAGCTTGCACGGATGTGGCGGATAGTTGGCGGGCGACAGTTTCCATTTGTGCGGAACTTTCTACGGTACAGGGGCCACCGATGATTAATAATTCTCTGCCGCCGACTGAGACTGTTTCTGAGAGTTTGACAATTGTTTGGTGTTCGGGATGAGATTTAGTGACGAGTTTGGCTTCTAACATGAGGGTATTTTCCAGGAAAATTAAGTGGGTGGTTGACAACAAAAAACCCGGAACTGTTAGGAGTTCCGGGTTCGTGCGAAAAGACAGCGCGACAATTTACCCAGAACTCTTGTTGGGCCAAAAATAAAAGCTGTAGTACCAGTTACTGAATAATGTCATTGCTGTTTTCGCTTGTGCTCGATTGGTTGTTGGGGAAAGAAGTAGAAAAAACAAAACCGCAGGTGTTAATCTGCGGTTCGCCCAGATGTTCACAGTGAATTACCAATTCACTCCGGGCGAACTTGGCTGCACCAAAAATAAAAATTGCTGTGGGCTGTGAACATAGCTAAAGTGCTGCAATTTGTGGATTAAACACCATACTATTCGAAAAGCTAGCACAGGGAGACTGGGATGTCAAGTTATTTTTGGCAAAAGATTTGTAAATGCCGCGGCGGTTGGAAACCGCGGCTACAAAGACGAAACCTGCCTCCGCAGGTTGGGACATTCACATTTACCAGTCCACGTAGGTGAACTTTGTTTGTGTAGTAGCGGTTTCTAACCGCCGAAAATTGTCGAAAATTAACTACTTATGGTTGAATGAAAATACCGATCGCATTATGAACTCTCGCAGCAGTTGACGGAGGTCGATCGAGCAAACTACCTCCCAAATACAAACTCGTCGAACTTCCCCCATCTAAATTTAAAGCCTCCACAGCACCCATTTGCTGCAATATCTGCGCCAGTTCTGCAAAATTTGGACCCGCCCCGCCCGCACGATTGTGCACCGCTACAATCAGCAAATTCCCCGCAGCATTTCGCCCGATCGCACTTCTAATTGCTGTCTGTCTAACATAGGCATCGCTAAACCCTTCCCCCCTAGCATCCAGTACAACTTGACTGTTTTGTACCAACACCGGCCCGCCGCCGAGAATGTAAGGAAAACGGTTGAAATCAGCAGGAAAACTGTTAGTTTCTAAACGCAATAAAGTGCCGATAGAGAGTTCAGATGCAGGGAAAAAATCCGAACGCAAAGCCAAAATATAACCGTTAGCTGGAATGGGAAAAGTTGTTGTTCCCGGCGCACCTCCGGGGGATTGACTGACAACTCGCTCGTCCGCAACTGTCACAACTATTTCATTGCCAGACAACGGAGTATAAGTTGTTCCCCAATCAGAATTGTAGCGACCGATTCCCGGTTGTACGTAGGCACTATTGAGATGAGAAACAGGCAAAAATTGATTTGCCGGAGTGATCAAAATTTCTTGCAAAGTTAAACGATCAATCACAAATTCTCCCCGATCGTTCCAAGCGATCGCCCCCCGGTTCAATATCGGCCCGGAAATCCATTTATTGTCACGCCGAATTGCCCCTAAAGCTAAGCGATTAATTCGATTGAAAAAACCTGCATTAATCGCCGCCGCCGCACCAGACACTTCTGCTGTTTGCAATAAAGGTGCAGTGCCTTGATCTGTCGGCGGATTGCTGAGAATTGGTCTAATTTTCACACCCGCTTGACGCGGATTAACTTCTAACCAAACTACTGGAAAACGAGCAGTTCCTAAATTCTGATACTGCTGCCGCCACTGGACGCCGGGCGCCCAAACAATGTTTTTTTCTACTAACGAATCTGGCCGAATGTCGATAACTAATCGATGAGGATTTCCCAGGCTGAAAACTTGCGGCCGCCAACCTAAAGGAATCTTCACTTTGACTTTGGTTTGAGCGCCGTCAGGTTCGACTTTTAGTGATAGCAATTGTTTGCTGGTTTGAAAAGTGTCCTGAAGTAACGCCGGATCGACTTTGGCATCGATCGCGATCAACCATTCTTGACCGGCGATCGGCGCAGCGGGCGTTATTTGCAGCGGGAGGGCTGGTTTGGTCGGGTCGTCTGGTGTTTCGAGGTTTGGCGCTGGGCGGAGGTTTGGCAGTGGGATAGCGGGCTTTGTAGGGTCGTCTGGGGGGTTGGGTGTGGGTGTCGGCGACGGGATTGGTTTATTGACAAAGTTAACTTGCCAAGGAGTTGGTCGATCGAGATCTACTACAATGCGATCGCCCGATTCTATTTCTGCTTGCCGAATTCCGGTAACACTTGCAGTTTGAGAAGTAATTTTTAGAATATTCCCATCAGCAGATATCTCCCAACCCGCAAGTCTAGCAAAATCGGTAACATCTAAGTAACGATACGGGCCTGTTGCCCGCGCTGCTAAGCTTTGAGCACCAGTTAAAGATACCGAAAACCACTGCACCGGTTGTTTGGTACTGTCGGCGCTGCTAAGCAAATCCACTCCCGCACTTTGCATCAATCCAACATCAGCAATCCAAGTTCGGAAATTCCCAGAAGTGCTGTTTGCCGGCTGCTGAGTCCAAGCTAGGGGCAGAATGCGGCCGTTTAGAGAAACTTGGCGGCCTTGTCTAATTATCGAAGATGGCGGTACAGATTGAGCCAAAAGCCTATATTCCGACAGGGAATGAATTCCCTGTCTCATAGCTGAAGTTCTCTCAAGAGAACTATCGCTCAATATTTCAGTCGGTTTTAACCGACTTTCGCTACCAGCCAGGGAATTCATTCCCTGGCGGACTCTCGAAGCATCAATCAGCCCACCCATCTCCCCCTGTTGTGCTCTTCCGGGTTGATTCCAGAACAAAGACGGGGCGATAGCCAGTACGGGTAAAATCGAGACTGACAATATTATACGCCAATAAAAAAAATTACGTTTCACAGCTTAAAACTCACAATTTCACTTTTAAACGCATGGGGATGTAGAAACCCGGAATATCCGTATGTTTCTTCTTACTAAATCCGATATTTTTGGCGAGCGCACTAATTGCGCTCAAGCCCTACTATAAAAGGCTCACCCCGGAATAGAAATCACCAACTCCGAACCCTGCCCCAAAGAAGAATTCACGAGTAACGTACCTCCATGTTTTTCCACAACAATTTGATGTGCGATCGACAATCCTAATCCAGTTCCTTGACCCACAGCCTTGGTTGTAAATAAGTGGTTAAAGATGTTTTCCTTGACTTCGGGCGACATCCCCACTCCATTATCTTTAATGCGAATCACAACCTGATTATTGTCTTCGCTCAGAGCTGTTTGAACCGTGATTTGATTAGGTAGGGTTTTAATTTCACTAAAACTCCGGCCCTTATTGGACTCCTCCAGAGCGTCAATAGCATTAGCCAGCACATTCATAAATACCTGGTTTAACTGTCCGGGAAAGCATTTCACTAGGGGCAAGTTACCATACTCTTTCACAACTTCAATGGCAGGGCGGAACTCGCTGGCCTTTAAACGGTGCTTGAGAATTAGCAGAGTGCTTTCGAGTCCGTCGTGAATATTAAAAGAAACTGGTCGATCGCTATCAGCCCTGGAAAACGTTCTCAAACTCGTACTGATATTGCGGATGCGCTCGACTCCCTCCTTCATCGAGCCAATCAATTTGGGCAAATCTTCTCGCAAATACTCCAAGTCCATATCCTCAATTTCGGCTTCAATTTCCCCTCCCGGATTGGGAAATTTTTCTTGATACAAATCAATCAAATTGAATAAATCCCCCACGTATTCTTGAGCCGGTTGCAAGTTGCCGGCGATAAAGCCTACGGGATTGTTAATTTCGTGGGCTACACCTGCAACTAAATTTCCGAGAGCAGACATCTTCTCATTCTGTACCAGTTGCAGTTGCATCTGCTTGAGATTGTTGATAGACTGCTCTAGTTTTTGGGCATCCTCCTGAGATTGTTGATAAAGCTGTTGAGATTGCTGATACAAGCGGGCGTTTTCCAGCGAGATGGCAGCTTGGGAACAGAGGATGTTGAGGAGGGCGACGCGATCACCAGTGAATGCCCCCGTCGTCAGATTATTTTCCAAATACAGAATTGCCATCATTTTGCCTTGATGGATAATCGGAGTACATAGGATGCTCTTAGGTTGGTGCTGCTTGATATAGGGGTCCGCAGTAAATATTAATTCAGTCTTGACATCATCAAAAACTAGGGTTTTATTGCTACGTTTAACGTAATTAATCACAGTCTGGGGAATAGAGTCGCTCTCCTCAATCCCAATAGTTTCTTGCAGAAGACAGCCTTGGCGATCGCTACAGTGGACGGCGATTGTCCAGTTGTCCTCTTCTTTCAAAATTAATACTCCTGTTTGAGCGCCTGCATTCTGAATTGCTACTTCCATAAGGGTAGTGAGCAATTGTTCCAGCTTAATTTCGCTAGACAAAGCTTGATAAGCTTTGATAACTGTTGGTAAATCTATTACTGTGGTACTCGTACTTCCAGCAATTGTTTGGCGATGACTAGAAATTAATGAATTCTCATAGGAAGTAGTACCTTTCTCGAACGAACCAGCATTCTCCTGTTTGAAGATAGGAGCCAGAAGTTGGGGATAGCGTTGCTCTAGAGCGTCGATTTTTGCTTTCGCTCCCCAACGAGCATAAGCATAGTACGCATCTATTAGATATACCTGGCCAAGTTTTTCTTTCCCCCATGCCAGATAGAATTTAGCAGCCAATTCATTCGCCAGAGCTTCTTCGTTGAGATAATCGTTTTCTTTAGCAAGAACAATGGCGCGATCGTAACTCTCCATCGCCTGCACATTTTCACCCAGCACTCGGAACAGTTCGGCTTCCACTAGGTAACATTTGTGCGAGAAATTAATGGGGGCGTGATGTGCCCATTTATGAAGGGTTTCCTGGTTGCTTTTCACTTTTTGCAGATGTTCTTGTTTCTCTTCCGATGAACCCACCTCGGTACAAACTCCCAGCCGTGCTAGAGAGTCATAAAAGTAGAACATCGGCACATTGAGCATACCCGTCACCGCGTCTAAATACTGTTCGGCTTGCCGAGCATTTTCTAAAGCTTGCTCGGTTTCTCCAAACAGGTAACACACAAGCATTTTATGGAAGTACAAATAGTGGAGTCCGTTGCGATCGTTTGCTTGGATGTGAAAGGGGAGCATTGTTTCTTCATTGTAGGCATCTCCCACAAATTGACAGGGATTTTCCGATCGCCCCAGCAGGTTTAATAAAGCCTGATGAACGATTTGGGTATAATTTAACGCTACTTCTTGTTTGAATTGAACTAGCGCATTGCAGTAGGTCGCTACCTCCTCTTCTAGTCCGGCAATTTCCCGACCGATTAAATATGAATATTGAGAGATTTCTTTGGCTGAATATCCTAATTCTAGCTCTCCGGTTTCCAGTCCTCTGGCGTAACCCTCTTTTAAAAGAGGGATGGTTTCTTTAACATGATGTTTCCCATGTATGATGTGAACGCCGACTGTATAATATACTTTAGTCTTGAGGTAATTAGCATTAAATAAATCAACAATATTTAACGCCAATTGCCCAAATTCAAACCCGGTTTCAATGTCTTGAACTACACCGCTTAATACCAATCCATACAAGCCGTAAGCAAAGGCAGATAAGGGGGCATTCCCATAACTAACCGACAAATGAACCATTTCCACAATAACCAGTGGCAGGAGAAGTGGAGCCGTGATATAGGCTGGAGAAACTAAACCTGAGAGAATCCGCAAGGCTGCTTGCTTTTGGAGATTTTCCATTTCTGGCAAATCAATAAACTCCGCGATTTTTTTACCCGCAAAAAGTGACGCGGTTTGTTCTAGTCGCTGCTGAATATCTGCCGGAGTTGGATTTTCTGGGAAGCAGATTCCCAAGAGTTTGAGAACTGCTAACCCCATTTCAACGGCTTGTTTGGGTTTGACTTGCGCCGTACAAGCAGAAAGCTCGATTTCATAAACTTTGACCTTATCCAGCAGCGTTCTGGCATTGTGGAGGACTAAAGCTGCTAATTCCTGCATTTCCTGAAAATCATAGCTCAGGTATGCAGTTTCTGCCGCTAATACGTGCAGTTCGAGGGCTGTTTCATAGTGAGTTTTCCAGCTATCGGGAGCTAGGATTTGCTTGCCAAAACTTAAATATTTGCGTGCTGCAGCATAAGCAGTAGCCGTCTTCGCCTTGCGTCCCGCGATCAAATTCAACTCAGCCAGTTGGTAACGCTCGGTTGGCTCGGTAATTAAATCAACACCATAATTCAACTGGTTAACTATATTAAAAACTTTCTCTTCCCTTTCTGTTGTTGGAGTATTAATCAACAAAAGTTGACCAATATTGAGGTGAGTGGATTGTTTCTGGGATTCGGGAATTAAAACGTAAGCTGCTTGCTGTACGCGATCGTGCAGAAATTTGTAATTACAGGAGTCTGGATTCTGGAACCACGAGTCAGAAGTATCGCTTTCTCCCTCTGAATTCTGATTTCTGAATTCCAACTCCTCTGAAGTGAAAAATTTATAAACTTCAGTTAGTGGGAGAATCAACCCTGCTTGCAAAGCAGGCCACAAGTTGGCTGCTGTATCTGAAGCAGATTTTTCACAAACTACCGCCAGCGTGGCTAAATCGAATTCGTTGCCAATGCAGGCAGCTAACTTTAAAACTTCTTGAGTCTGGGATGGCAACTTTTGCAATTGAAGCGCCATGAACTCTACAACATCATCTGTCAGGGCTAAGGTTCGCACTGTGGCGAGATCGCACTGCCAATACCGCTCGTCAAAATTAAATGTAATTAGCCCATCTTCATGCAAAGATTTGAGGAATTGTGTGCTGAAAAATGGATTGCCTTGGGTTTTTTGATCGACCAGTTCGGTTAAGGGCATAGCCAACGCTCTAGAACAAACTAAAGTATCGGCAATCAAACAATTCAAATTGAAGCAATCGAGGGGCGCGAGGCTAATGGTGTTTATCGTAGCTCCGGTTTGTTGAATGTCGGATAATGTCAGCACTAAAGGGTGTACGGGACTGACTTCGTTATCTCGATACGCTCCAATTAATAAGAGATAGCCCCGATCGCGATCGCTCGTCAGAAGTTTAATCAAGTTCAATGAGGCTGAGTCTGCCCATTGCAAGTCGTCTAAGAAGATGACGAGGGGATGTTCTTTGGTTGTGAAGAGTTGAATGAAGTTATCGAGTAACCGATTGAAGCGATTTTGGGCAGCACTGCCGACGAGTTCTGGTGCGGGTGGTTGCTCGCCGATAATGCGCTCTAGTTCGGGAATTACCTCAACGATTACCTGAGCATTCTCGCCCAATGCTGCCAGGATTTGAGTCTTCCACTGTTCAACTTTAGCATCTGTTTCGCTCAGCAATTGGTTTATTAAATCGCGAAAAGCTTGTACAAAAGCTGAGAATGGTTGGCTGCGTCCAAATTGGTCGAATTTGCCTTTGATGAAGTAGCCTCTAGCTGCGACAATGGGTTTGTGAACTTCGTTGACGACGGCGGTTTTGCCAATGCCTGAGAAGCCAGCCACCAGCATCATTTCGGCGCTTCCTGCACTCACGCGATCGAAGGCTGCTAGTAGAGAGAATACTTCGTTCTCTCTACCATATAATTTTTCGGGAATGATGAAGCGATCGCACAAATCTCGCTGGCCTAGTTTAAAAGAGGCGATTTCTCCAGTTTTTTGCCACTGGTACAAACAATTTTCCAAATCAAACTTGAGTCCGATCGCACTTTGATACCTATCTTCCGCATTCTTCGCCATCAGTTTGCTAACAATTTCAGACAGCACCAAGGGAACGCTTTTGTTAAGGTGATGGAGTGGGATAGGCTGCTTGGCAAGGTGACAGTGTACTAACTCTATCGGATCTTCGCTTTGGAAAGGCAACTGTCTCGTCAGCAGTTCGTAGAATGTAACTCCCAGAGAGTAGAAATCCGTGCGGTAATCAATGCCTCGGTTCATTCGCCCAGTTTGTTCGGGAGATATGTAAGGTAAAGTGCCTTCGAGGAGGTTGGGATTTTGAATTTCTTGAGTTTGGCGAGGCAACAGGGAAGCAATGCTGAAGTCAATCAGCTTAACTTGTTTGCTGACAGGGTTAATTAGAATGTTGGCGGGTTTGAGATCCTTATGGATGATGTGGTGGCGATAAAGTCCGTCAAGCGAGTTGGCAATTTGAATTGCAATGGGAAGAAACTCGTTAATGGGCAAGCCTTCTAGGGGTTCCTTGCTGGCGAACACCAGACTAGCGAGGTAGCTAGTTAAGGAAATTCCCCCAAAGTCTTCCATCACCAGACCATAGTGGTTATGGTAAGTCTCCAGGCTGTATGCCTTGACAGTACCGGGGATCTCTAAGTTTTTAGTAATAACAAACTGATTGCGGAAGTGAACCAGTTCGTGGAAGCGGGGAAAGTCATTTCGCAGCAGTTTTATCACTACGGGCTGCTGATCTGAAGACCGACGGCCACGATAAACTAGAGTTCGATTGCCTGCGTATATTTGCTCGTTAATTTGATATCCTCGAAAAATATTTGTTATGCTAGCCATACCTACCTACTCCTACTGCTTCTGTCTAGCTGAAGCTTTTTAGAGTTACTATCTACTATTTTCGCTCTATCGGCCGTGCTATTGATTAACTATATTTAGTTTAATCTACTTTGTAGCTCAAATTATGAAACCGCCCTTTTAAAACCAGACTTAATATTTTGGTTGTTTTTGCTTGTATACTTGTTTTGAGATAGCCTTGACCTAAAATTCCTTTAGATTTTTGCCTATTGGCTGAGTCATTAACACGCGTTGATACAAGTGTGTGGGGTTAATTCAATCTAACCTATAGCAATCCTAAATCATTCAAATAAATTTGTAGGGGTAGTGCCCCCGTGCCTACCCCTATCTATCGGGGCAACCACGGGGGGATTGCCCCTACAATAATTACGCAAATCATTTAGGATTGCTATATTCCTTACGAAAAAAGTGTGAATTATCAACCGCCATGCTATTTAAACAAGTGTCACTTTATTTTAATTATATCTATCATATAATAGAATTGCCATGATTTATATCACTGGGCTTCGGTCTACCTGTATGCAGAATTGAGTGTAATCACCATCGGCACATTTTACCAGTCTTACGATTGCCGCTAACTAACCTTTCTTTTATAAAAGATAGGCATGAAATATTCCCCATGCCAATCAAATCTGTAAAAACGCTCACGGTTGAGCTAAACAAAATTACCAAGGACAAGCTTGTGAGCGTTAGTCGAGTTGAGTTTGAGATTTGAGATTTACTTCAATGAATCTGGCAGCTTGAACAGTGGTCTAAAATTTTTGCCTCTCCCCGAATCTTGTCAGCAAGCAAGTATCCATTGGGGCGCGTGGTCAAAAAGGCGGCGCAGGCTCTACCAGGTGCTCCTAATGTGTTAGAAATCCTTGAGATATCCTGCATTGATGAGTGATATCCATTCCGGTTGTATCGGAATGATTAAACCGCAGAGGACGCAGAGGATACAGAGAAAGGGAAGAGAGAGATGAATACAGGACGATGCCAACGGATTTGAGATGACAAAACTTTGTGGGTAAAAAAATCTTAATTAGAGGTATGGAAAACTGTCAACCTTTTTCGGCTAGGCCTATTAGCGTGAGTTCTGGACGATCGCTGACAAGACTTGCACGCAAACTCTAAGTCTAATGGGTGAAATTTTATCAAATTTTTGATAAACTTGATGTTCGCGGCTTGAGAGTTGACTTCACAATAAGACAGGTTTCACCAGTTGTGAACCGCGCTGCTACATTGCACCTACCGACTGAGCGGGCAGGTTGCTTTTGTGTCTGCGGGCGCTGACGAAAGCAACTCAACAGCGCAGCAAGCAAAATAACGCTAAAGTTACTATCTACCTGAGTCCGCAAGGCTACCCTTCCGAACTCAGGAAAAACCCACACAAAAAACTAGATCGGCTGCAATGTATCTAGTTGCAGGGCGGCGATCGCCCAAAGAATCACTGCTTTTTAACAGCAGGGTATTCTAGGAGACATCTCTGAGGCGATGCGAGCGAGATAATTTAAAATCTGCAAACAGGGTTTCAGTGCTAGGTACAGGCCGCATCGACGTAAATTTTTAATCAAATCAGCTTCCAATGTGCTGTCTTAAAGTTTACTAGGCTCCCACCGCTCGGCAGCCTTCTCTCTCCGAGCTATAAAAACGCATCAACCACACAATCACGGAAATAACATTCAATCAACATGGGTAACACGATCGATCCAAACAGAAACGTGCATCAGACTGAGCGAGGAACTCCCTATGCCGGCCAAAGCTGGTTAGTGGAAGAAAGAGATGCCTGCGGTGTGGGTTTTATTGCCAACCAAAGCGGCGAAGCTACGCACTCGATTATTGAAAAAGCGCTCCCAGCTTTAACTTGTCTAGAACACCGTGGCGGTTGCAGCGCTGACTCTGATTCCGGCGATGGTGCGGGTTTAATGACCGCGATTCCTTGGGAATTGCTGGATACTTGGTTTGCCGAACAGGGAATTGTGCCTCCGGCGCGGGAAAATTGCGGCGTGGGAATGCTGTTTCTGTCTCAAGATAAATTTCAAGCGACTATAGCGCGGCAGGTGGTTGAGCAAGTTCTGACCGATCGCGGGCTGAAACTTTTGGGATGGCGCAAAGTTCCAATTGTACCATCGGTTTTGGGCGAGCAAGCGCTAGAAAATCAACCTCAAATCGAACAAGTAATTGTCAGTTCACCGCACTTAGCCGGAGACGAACTCGACAAACATCTATTTTTGGCGCGCCGCACGATCGGACACGCGCTGTCCAATCGGCCCAACTTCACCCGCCAAGACTTTTATACTTGCTCTTTCTCTTGCCGCACGATCGTCTATAAAGGCATGGTGCGATCGGCTGTATTGGCAGAATTTTACCCAGACCTGAAAAATCCCGCTTATAAAAGCTCCTTTGCCGTCTATCACCGGCGCTTCAGCACCAACACCATGCCCCGCTGGCACTTAGCCCAGCCCATGCGCTTGCTGGGACACAACGGGGAAATTAACACGCTGTTGGGCAATATTACCTGGATGAAAGCGCGGCAAGCGAATTTAGCTCACCCGAATTGGAGTCAAGCTGATATCGACACGTTCAACCCAATTGTCAACCCCGAAAGCAGCGATTCGGCAAACTTGGACAACGTGATGGAGTTGTTAGTACACTCCGGCCGGACCCCCCTGGAATCCCTGACAATTCTGGTGCCCGAAGCTTACAAAAATCAGCCGGATTTGGCTCCTTATCCAGAAATTGTCGATTTTTACGAATATTACAGCGGCATTCAAGAACCTTGGGACGGCCCCGCACTGCTGGTGTTCAGCGACGGCAAACAAGTAGGTGCTACGCTCGATCGCAACGGTTTGCGGCCGGCCCGCTACTGCATTACTAAAGACGGTTTGGTAATTGTGGCTTCCGAAGCCGGAGTTGTCGATATTCCCGAAGCAGATATTGTCGAAAAAGGCCGTTTGGGGCCAGGACAAATGATTGCAGTTGACCTGCAAACCAAGGAAATTCTCAAAAATTGGCAACTCAAGCAGCGAATTGCTAAGCGGCATCCCTACGGCGAATGGCTGAAACAAAACCGCGAAATCTTGCAGCCGCAGCCTTTTGGCGAAACACCAACCCTCGACCCGCAAACGCTGTTAGCAACCCAAACTGCTTTTGGCTACACAGCAGAAGATTTGGACATGGTGATTGTCGAGATGGCGAGTTCTGGGAAGGAACCGACTTTCTGCATGGGCGACGACGCTCCCTTAGCTGTATTGTCAGAAAAGCCTCAGTTGCTGTACAACTATTTCAAACAGCGGTTCGCTCAAGTGACTAATCCGCCGATCGACCCCCTGCGCGAGGGGATGGTGATGTCGCTGACGATGAATGTGGGCCTGCGGGGCAATTTACTGCAAGCAGTACCAGAAAATGCCAAGCGGCTGAAAATTGATTCCCCCGTACTCAACGACGCTGAACTGTCTTTCTTGAAAGACCAGAAGTCTTTCCTAGCTACCGAATTGTCAACGCTTTACAAAATTGCTGCCGGGCCTGGCGGTTTGAAAACCGCAGTCGAGCAACTTTGTCAAAACGCGGCTCAAGCGGTGCGCGAGGGTTCGAGAATTCTGATTTTGAGCGATCGACTTTTCAAGGAAGAAGGCAATGTATCTTCTGGTGGATTGAGTGCAGAATGCACTTATATTCCGCCGTTCCTGGCAGTTGGTGCAGTTCACCACCACTTAATTGCCGTCGGGCTGCGGATGCAAACTTCCCTAGTTGTCGATACCGCCCAATGTTGGAGCACTCACCACTTCGCTTGTTTGCTCGGTTACGGTGCAGTGGCTGTTTGCCCTTATTTGGCATTGGAAAGCGTGCGCGCCTGGTGGTCTGACAGCAAGACTCAAAACTTGATGCAGCATGGCAAAGTTCCCAATATTACCGTCACACAGGCTCAAGCTAAATATCGCACAGCGGTGGAAAATGGGCTGCTGAAGATTCTCTCGAAAATGGGGATTTCACTACTGGCTAGCTATCAGGGGGCACAAATCTTTGAGGCGATCGGCATTGGCACTGATTTGCTCGATTTGGGATTCAAAGGCACGGTTTCCCGCATCGGCGGTTTGAGTGTGGCGGAACTGGCTAACGAGGTAATGTCTTTCCACAGTCAGGCTTTCCCAGAATTGCACCTCAAAAAGCTGGAAAATTACGGCTTTGTGCAGTACCGCCGGGGTGGTGAATATCACATGAACAGCCCGGAAATGGCGAAGGCTTTGCACAAGGCTGTGACTACTTTTAAGGCTCAGACTAACAGTAATGGCAACGGGGCCGAACCAAAAATGACACCAATTGGTGACAAAAATGGTGAAAGTGCCTACGACCATTACGAGGTTTACAAGCAACAGCTTGAAAACCGCCCGGTAACGGCTTTGCGCGATTTGCTCGACTTTGCGAGCGATCGCCCTCCGATTCCTCTCGAAGAAGTAGAATCTGTAGCAGATATTGTCAAACGCTTCGCCACGGGCGGAATGTCTCTCGGCGCTTTGTCCCCGGAAGCCCACGAAACTCTCGCGATCGCGATGAACCGCATCGGCGGCAAATCCAACTCCGGCGAGGGCGGCGAAGACCCGGTGCGCTACAAAGTGCTAAACGATGTGAGCGCGGCTGGTTTCTCACAAACGCTACCTCACTTGAAAGGTTTGCAGAACGGCGATACAGCTTCTTCATCCATCAAACAAGTAGCTTCGGGACGCTTCGGGGTGACTCCTGAGTACCTGATGAACGCCGAACAAATTGAAATTAAAATCGCACAAGGTGCGAAACCGGGTGAAGGCGGTCAATTGCCGGGGCCGAAAGTGAGCGAGTACATTGCTTATTTGCGCCGATCAAAACCGGGTGTCACGCTGATTTCTCCTCCTCCTCACCACGATATTTATTCGATCGAGGATTTGGCGCAGTTGATTTTTGACTTGCACCAAATCAATCCGAAAGCAGGAGTTTCGGTGAAGTTGGTGTCGGAAGTCGGCATCGGGACTGTAGCGGCTGGTGTCGCCAAGGCAAATGCTGATGTGATTCAAATTTCGGGCCACGATGGCGGCACCGGTGCTTCGCCACTGAGTTCGATTAAGCACGCAGGTTCTCCGTGGGAACTCGGATTGACCGAAGTTCACCGGGTGCTGATGGAAAATAAATTGCGCGATCGAGTTTTGCTGCGCGTTGACGGTGGCTTTAAAAGCGGCTGGGACGTGATTGTAGGCGCTTTGATGGGCGGCGAAGAGTACGGGTTTGGCACGGTGGCAATGATTGCAGAAGGCTGCATTATGGCTCGCGTTTGCCACATGAATAGTTGTCCGGTGGGCGTAACAACTCAACAAGAACACTTGCGGAAACGGTTCCCTGGTACGCCGGAACACGTTGTTAATTTCTTCTATTTCGTAGCACAAGAAGTGCGGAGTTTACTGGCAAAATTGGGTTATAAGTCGATCGCAGATATCATCGGTCGCGCGGATTTGCTGAAAATGCGCGAGGGGGTGCAACTAACTAAAACTCAAGCGATTAATTTGGATTGTTTGACCAAGTTACCGGATACTAAGAGCGATCGATCTTTCTTGATCCATGGCGACGTACACACCAACGGGCCAGTGTTAGACGATGATTTGCTCGCGGATGCTGAGATTCAAAGTGCGATCGCCAATCACGGCACTGTTAGCAAGAATGTAAAATTGGTGAATACCGATCGCACTGTAGGCGCACGTTTGGCAGGTGCGATCGCACAGCAACACGGCAACACCGGCTTTAGCGGTCACATCACCCTCAACTTCACTGGTAGCGCGGGCCAAAGCTTCGGCGCGTTCAATTTGCCGGGGATGACGCTGGTACTGTCAGGCCAAGCCAATGACTACGTTGGTAAGGGGATGCACGGCGGCGAAATTGCGATCGCACCTCCGGCTGGTGCGACTTATGATGCTTCCGAAAATGCGATCGTCGGTAACACTTGTTTGTACGGTGCGACGGGGGGAACTCTGTTGGCTGCGGGTAAAGCTGGCGAACGGTTTGCGGTGCGTAACTCGATGGCGAAAGCAGTCATTGAAGGTGCGGGCGATCACTGCTGCGAGTACATGACTGGTGGCGCGATCGTCGTGTTAGGAAAAGTCGGCCGCAACGTCGGCGCTGGAATGACTGGCGGTTTGGCTTATTTCCTCGATGAAGATGGGAGTTTCCCGGCTCACGTCAACGGGGAGATTGTGAAGATGCAGCGCGTTTGTACGGCCGCTGGGGAGGCGCAATTGAAGGAGTTAATCGAGGCTCAGCGCGATCGAACGGGCAGCAAGAAAGCTGAGAAGATTTTAGCAAATTGGTCGGAATATTTGCCTAAGTTCTGGCAAGTTGTGCCGCCGAGTGAAGCTAATTCGCCCGAGGCTTCGGAACAAAAGATTGCTGTGGAAGTTTAATTTTGCAGTTGGTTAAATAGATAAGGGGCGACGCGAGTTGCCCCTTTTTTGCATCTACCGGACTTACACGGATAGTTCACACAACCTCAAAAAAACTTCTTGCTACCCCCCTTAGCTACGGGGGTAAAAAAAGCCAAGCAACAACGAAAAACCCTCTTGCTCCCCCCCTTAGCAACGGGGGTAAAAAAGCCAAGCAACAACGAAAAACCCTCTTGCTCCCCCCCTTGCTAAGGGGGGGCTGGGGGGGTAAGAAAAGCCAAGCAAGCAACTAATACCACTTCTCCAAAAATATGCTACAATAGCACTTCTAGCAAAAGGACGATTGTATGAAAGTAAATTACCAAGAAAGAATTGAAGACACTGCGACCGAATTAAAAATAATTATGTCACAGCAACGAACTGTAACTAACAGACAAAAAATTCAGGCACTTTATTTGTT